>JBIKYI010000384.1:0-3799 GCA_044355355.1 Limnothrix sp.
TAACATCTGCACAAAAGGCCTCATAATCCAAGCCATCAGCAAAATCTAGAATTTCCTCTGCCTGTTCGAGAATATCCTGCAATCTCTGTTGTAAAGATCTAGAAGACACGCTTTGCCCCCTTCATTACTAAGTGCTGCATGTAAGGCTTGAGTGAATCTGGTGTCCCCAAATCGATTGCACATCCCAAAAGCTTTTCGAGATAAATTTGCAATCGTGCCACAGTAAACAAACCCACAGGCTGACTAAACTCAACCAATAAATCAACATCACTACTTGCCTTAGCCTCATTCCGCGCCACTGAGCCAAACAAAAACAATGAGGCTACATGAAAATCACAAATCGTCTCACGGTGTTGACGCAAGATATCGATGACTTCCTCGCACCGCAGAATCGATGTCGTAATCGTATTAGATTCGCCTGAAAGTCTCACGGATCAAAGGTGTTCGTGAATTTGCTTATTGGGATTATAAGGTATTTTTTCGGGCGGCGATCGCCATTTTCCCCTTTGACTCAGGGCAAACATAGGGTAAATCAAGGGAATATCAAAATTCTTTCGGGGCAAAACAGGGGAATATCCGGGTTTATCTAATCGGAATAAAAAGTCAAAATAAAGCATCGCAAAACAGACAAGTTTTAAGTGGGAAATAAAAGAAGTAACTAACTAAAAATAAAGAGGATAAATTAATGCATCAGATCACATTAAACAAAACGATCATGGCAGAAATTTTGCTTTTACTTCGCACTGGTGATCGCCACCACTGGGAAAAAATGTATCATCTGTTTCAGCAGCACCCAAGTCTTAATCTCAACCGTAATCATCGCTATCCTGATGAACTTTTTCGTGAAGGCACACAAGAAGC
Source organism: Limnothrix sp. (assembly GCA_044355355.1). Taxonomy (GTDB): domain Bacteria; phylum Cyanobacteriota; class Cyanobacteriia; order Cyanobacteriales; family MRBY01; genus MRBY01. Next base: position 862 of record JBIKYI010000384.1, read on the forward strand.
ATGGGCAACCTTTTCTCAAGCACAAATTCAGAAAATATTATCCCGTTGTGAGATGCGGGGGATTGAGATTTGCCTCGAAAATGCTGACCGCCTTGTCCCCGAACTGGTCAAACATCTTAACACTGTTATTCGCAACAAAACCATTGATATTTGGCGTAAAGAAACTTACTTAGTTGCCTAAATATTTTTCCTAATCCCTAAAACTTTGTGGATATTCCCTATTTTTAGAGATTAAGAGAATTTGTTTGTTTTTTTGGGAAAAATTATGATTCTATCCACTAAGTCACGTCAATCTCCTATTTCTCTCAATCAAAAAATCAGTAACTTTGAGGGTGAGTCCGTAGAATTTATCAATCTTTTGGTCTCTTCAGAAAATCCAATTAATCAGCAATTTCAACGTGAATTACAAGAGCGCATTCAGGCAGTAATTGACTCACCTCAATGGCAACAGAAACATCCCCGCGATCGCCCGAACTTTAATCTTTCTGCTTTTCTTTCTCTGAAACTGCAAGGAATGACCTATGAAGCTATCGGTCAACATTTGGGAGTAAGTCAGGGATATGCGGCTAGTCACTGGACACGCGAATTTCAACCGATTTTGCGGGAGCTTTTTTTAGATCTTTGGCAAGAACTATAGGAGCAAATAGAAAGGCGATCGCCCCTCTACCCTGCGTCCTGGTCTTGAGCTTGCTTCCGTTCAGCGAGTTTGAGACGAATTTCTTCGTGATATTCCTTCGTAATTGGATAGAAATAGGCGAGGACTAAACCGATAATTAATGCCAAAGTCGGCAAGGGGGCGATCGCCACCCGAATAGCAAATAATGCAGAATCTGGTTGCACAGGGGGCACATCACCCGCCACAGATTCCACAAAACCCGCCATAGAGAGGGCTTGACCGACAAGAAAGAGACTGATGGCTAAGCCCATTTTTTGCAACAGCACCATAAAGCCATAGAAAACCCCTTCGCGCCGTTGCCCAGTATTTAATTCGTCTAGTTCAATCACATCGGGAACCATCGACCAAGGAATGAGATAACTCACCGACACGCCACAACCCGCCAATACCGCACAGGCAAACATTAAACCAATTTGCCCCGGTTGCAGGAAAAAGAGACCCGCCTGGGCAATAATCCACAGTGCCACACCGCCAAAATAAACCACTTTTTTGCCGTAGCGATGACTGAGAGCACTACCAACAAACAGCAAAACGAGCGCCGTTCCCTGGACAGCAAGGGCAACATTCGGGAACATCGCATCGGGTAAGCGCATCCAGCTAATGACGAAATAGGGCAGGATCGAGGCGGTTAATTGAATCGCCAACCAAGATGCGAGATAGATACCGATGACATAGAGAAAGGGTTTGTTACTAAAGGCAATCTTGAGTTGTTCTTTAAAAGGTAAGGGTTGTTCGCCTGAATCATTGCTGGGATGGGCGATTAATAAATGGGCTTCTGTGGAGGAATTGATGAAGGTATAACTACTGACGGCTAACAATATACCCAGGGCGATCGCCACAAAAGTCCAAACAAAACCCACCGCCAAACTTTGTAGACCAATCACCGACAAAAAGGCGATCGCCGATATCCCTGCGAGGATTTGTCCTAATAACCGCCGTTGCAGATTATTTAAAATCGGATCCCGCCCCTTTTCCTGGAGCCGTAGCGCACACCAGAACAAGGTCAACAACGAAAACACAGAACAAACCAAACCGAGAATTAAATACTGTTTGAGCGGATTACCGGGATAGGACTCAAAGACGATCCGGGCAACAATCAACGAAAAAATACTCGACCCAATCGAAAAACTAAACCGAAAACTATTCAGGCTCGTGCGCTCGTTATAATCCTGGGTCAGTTCCGGCGTGAGGGCAGCATAGGGCAAATTCACCACCGTATAGAGGAGATTAAATAACACCCCGATCAACACATAATAGCCAAACAAAAACCAATCATTTACCTGGTCAACATCACTAAAATGCGGCACTAACCATTGGGCAAAAAAGATCAGCGCAAAGGGCAAAGTCCCCCACAGCATCCAGGGAATCCGCCTGCCCCATCTCGTTTTTGTGCGATCGCTCATCATGCCGACAATGGGGTCATTAATTGCATCGGAGATCTTGCCGATCATCAAAATACTGCCCGCTAACCCCGGCGGTAAACCTGCCACCTGGGTGAAAAAATACAGCAGAAAAAAGACCAAAACATTAGCGGTTAAGGCGGGACCAATATCCCCAGCCCCAAAGGCAATTTTCGTGGTGAGATTGAGCTTTTCAGCTTCGGGATGTAGGGAGTTGGTCATGGAACAACCTGCCAAGGAATGGACTATCCGCAATTGTAGGGGCTGAGATGGGATCCGGCGATCGCGAACGTTGCTTAATCTCAGGGCAATCCATTGGATCGTAATGGATCGTAAATTGAGGGATGTAGAATGAAGAAACGCTTTTCTATCCCTGGTTTCTATGCAATCATCCCTGATCAATGGTCGTTATCAAATTATCCAAACCCTGGGACAGGGCGGCTTTGGGGATACCTTTTTGGTCAAGGATATGCAACTGCCTTCCCAGCGACAATGTGTGCTAAAAGCGCTGAAGGTAAATGTGACCAATCCCCAGATGGCACAGGAGATTCAACGACGATTTCAGCGGGAAGCGGCTATTTTGGAAGGTTTAGGGGAAAATAATCCGCAAATTCCCAAGTTATTTGCCTATTTCGAGGATCAGGGTAAGTTTTATCTGGTTCAGGAATGGATTGATGGTTTAACGCTCCAGGATATTGTGCAGCAACAGGGCTGTTTATCCTTGGCGCAGGTGCAGACTTTAATTATTGATCTGTTGCCAGTGCTGCAATCGATTCACGATAAATACATTATTCACCGGGATATTAAGCCGGAAAATATTATTCTGCGCACGGTGGGTCGTAAGCCTGTGCTGATTGATTTT
>JBIKYI010000065.1:0-8977 GCA_044355355.1 Limnothrix sp.
GAATATTCTCTTCATTTGTGGTGGGGCTTTTGTCGGACTGGAGAAGGTGATCGAGCGTCGGGTCGGTAAGAAAAGTATGGGCTTTGTGCGACCGGGTGACGATGCCAACTCGAAGGATCAACGCACGGCGGAATTGTTGCAATATTTGTCTTCTGAGGATTTAGTGAAGTATGGCATGATTCCAGAGTTTATCGGACGGATTCCGGTGATGGCATCGCTCAATTCTTTGGATGAGGAAACCTTGATCGAGATTTTGACCCAGCCGAAAAATGCTTTGGTCAACCAGTACAAGAAGTTGCTCAAGATGGATAATGTGCAGCTTGAATTTGAACCGACAGCAATTCGGGCGATCGCCCAGGAAGCCTACCGCCGTAAAACCGGGGCTAGGGCATTACGGGGCATTGTCGAGGAATTGATGTTAGACGTGATGTATGAATTGCCTTCCCGTAGCGATGTCCGTCAATGCACTATTACCAAAGACATGGTGGAGAAGCGTTCTACAGCGGAATTATTGCTCCATCCATCTTCCTTGCCGAAACCTGAATCTGCATAGGTAGAGGATGGTAGCCGATGGCTGAGGTTGACGTTCGGGGAGTACCGCACTATTACGAATGGGTGCGTCAATCTGATGCGGTGAATAAGCCTGTGATGCTCTTTGTCCATGGTTGGGGTGGATCGAGTCAATATTGGCGCAGTACTGCCACTGTTTTAAGTAAAGATTTTGATTGTCTGCTCTATGATTTGCGGGGTTTTGGGCGATCGCCTCTGCCGACTGACTATGAAGGCAATTACGCCCTAGAAGATTATGTTTTAGATTTGGTGGCATTACTCGAAGCGCTACAGATCGGCGCTGATTTTGTGCTCAATGCCCATTCCATGGGGGCTTCCATTGCGGCACTTTTTGCGGAACAACAGCCCCAATTGGTGCGGCGATTGATTCTCAATTGCAACGGGGTTTTCGCCTATGATGAGCGAGCCTTTGCTATTTTTCAAAAGATTGGTGGCGATGTCGTTAAATTTCGTTTTCCCTGGCTGAAGGATGTGCCCCTGATGGATCGGTTGGCGATCACCCGGTTTTTGTGCCGTCCTATTAGTGCAGGCGATCGCCGTCAATTTCTCTTAGATTTCCTTGCCGCCGATGACCGTGCCGCCGCTGGAACCCTGATCGGTTCCGTGAATAAAGCCATGGTCACCCGTATTCCCGAAGCCTTTACGAAAATTCAATGTCCAACCCTCTTTCTCTCCGGTGAAAAGGACAAAATTATCCCCGCTGCCATGGCAAAAGAGGCGATCGCCCTGAACCCAAACTTTCAATACAGCGAAATTCCCAGGGTCGGACATTTTCCGATGTTAGAAAATCCAGATATTTACCAACAGAAAATCCGTGAATTTCTCCAGGACTAGGGAAAAACCAAGCGAAATTTTTTGATTCATTGTCGCTTTTGACTAGACGAATGATACGCTCTAACAGGACATATCATTCCGAGAAGAGACCCCATGCGTATCTTGTTTGTTTCTGCCGAGGCTGCTCCCATCGCTAAAGCTGGGGGAATGGGAGATGTGGTCGGAGCATTACCCAAAATTTTGCGTCAGTTGGGGCATGATGTGCGCATTATGATGCCCTATTACGGCTTTCTGAATAACAAGATGGATTTGCCGTCAGAGCCAGCTTGGCGGGGCACAGCGATGTTTAACGATTTCGCTGTTTACGAGACGACTTTGCCCGATACCGATGTCCCGTTATATCTCTTTGGTCATCCCGCCTTTGACGGTCGAGAGATTTATGGTGGGCAGGATGAATTTTGGCGCTTTACCTTTTTCTCCAACGGTACAGCGGAATTTATTTGGAACCATTGGAAACCCCAGGTTGTCCATTGCCATGATTGGCATACGGGGATGATTCCTGTTTGGATGCACCAATCCCCCGATATTAGCTCTGTTTTTACAATCCATAATCTCGCCTACCAAGGTCCCTGGCGCGGCTTCCTGGAGAAAACCACCTGGTGTCCCTGGTATATGGATGGGGATAATGCCATGGCATCGGCGCTGATGTTTGCCAATCAGGTGAATACGGTGTCGCCGACCTATGCGGAACAGATTAAGACGAAGCAGTATGGGGAAAAGCTAGAGGGCTTATTGTCCTGGATTAGTGGCAAGAGTCGCGGCATTGTCAATGGTATTGATGTGGAACGCTATAACCCCACGACGGATGTTTATTTGCGGCAACCGTTTTCGACTAAAACTCTGGATGATCGGGTAGCGAATAAGCTGGCAATCCAGGAGGAAACGGGCTTGGAGATTAATAAAAAGGCGTTTCTGATGGCGATCGTAAGTCGTTTGGTGGAGCAGAAGGGGATTGATCTGTTGCTCAATATTTTGGAGCAGTTTATGTCCTATACGGATGCTCAGTTGATTGTGCTAGGGACGGGCGATCGCCATTATGAGACCCAACTGTGGCAAACAGCATACCGTTATAAAGGGCGGATGTCAGTGCAATTGCTCTATAGCGATGCCCTTTCCCGGCGCGTTTATGCGGGTTCCGATGTCTTTTTGATGCCGTCACGCTTTGAACCCTGTGGCATTAGTCAAATGATGGCGATGCGCTATGGTTCTGTGCCCATTGTGCGCCGCACGGGTGGCTTAGTCGATACCGTCTCGTTCCATGACCCCACCACCCAAACGGGTACGGGCTTTGCCTTTGACCGTTATGAGCCGCTGGATATGTACACTTGCATGGTGCGAGCTTGGGAAAGTTTCCGCTACAAAGACGAATGGGCAAAGCTCCAAACCCGTGGCATGGAGCAGGATTTCAGTTGGTATCGTCCCGCTGGGGAATATCTCAAAATGTACCGTCAAAGTATTGGTGAAGCGCCAGAATTGACGGAGGATGAAGGCGAAAAAATTACCGACTTCATTAATCAGTACCGGATCTAAGACTGAGTTAAGTAATGAGGAATAAGTAAAAAGTAATAATTACTCATTTTTCATTACTTGTTACTCCTTACTCACTTCTTAAATGATGCCAGCAAAGCCTTTAACCAGGCAATATCTTTCTGGCGATCGCCCTGGATTTCCAGTAGTCTAATACCCTGTTTGGGTAGGTTAGAAATGGCATTAATTAGAGATTCTCGGTCGGCGATCGCCTGATAGGGAATGTCATAGGCGGCGCATAGTTTGGCGAACTTTGGTATTTGAGGAGTGACAAAAAATTCCTCAAACACATCTTGAACCTGGGCAATGGGGAGCATTTCAAAGATGCCACCGCCGCCATTATTCACCACAATAATCGTCAGGGAACCCCGGCATTGTGGCACGCTTAAAAAGCCATTTGTGTCATGTAGTAAAGCTAAATCTCCGGTTAATAAAACACAGGGAGATGGCTGAGCATGGGCAATGGCGATCGCCGTGGATAATGTCCCGTCAATACCGTTTGCACCACGGTTAAAATAGGGTGTAATTTCCTTTTGATTGATGCACCAGAAAAATTCGGCGTAACGCACTGTCATGCTATTGGCAAAGGCAATCGCACTATGGGGTGGTAAATGTCTAGAGAGATGATAGGCAATGGAAGCTTCGTTAAATGTGTTTTGTTCTGGAAGAGAATCTAGATCATCGAGAAAAATCTTATCTAGTTGAGTTTGAGTTTGATGTTGATAGTTTTGCCATAGATTTAAGTAATCTGAGAGTTTATTGTTCAGTGAATTAATATCTAATTTTTCAAAAGAATTTAAGTTGATTGCTAAAGGAATAACCTGGCGATGGAGCGGATCAAAATTATCTTGTCTGTCGCTTAAAATGTAAATTTTAGCATTTATCTTTTCTAACCATTCCCGTAATACTTTGCTCGTGGGTAAAGCGCCCAATTGAACAACAATTTCTGGTTCTAATGCTGTGGCTTGATGCTCATTTCTTAAAATAAAATCATAGGTAGAAATCAGCCCCGTGAAATAATGCCCATAATTGCGTAAGGGTGATAGAGCTTCTGCTAATACCGGAAAATTCAAATAGGCAGATAATTGGGCGATCGCCTGACAATATTTTGCTGGATCCTGTGGTTGTTCAACCCCTGCAATAATGATGCCTTTTTGATATTTTTTCCACGTTTCAATCGGTAAACTATCCGTCGAAAATTCAGCAGGTATTAACGGCTTAATCTCCGCAAAAAAATCCTCGGCGATCGCCTCTTTCAAAAAACTCACTGAATTATCAAATATCGGTGCGAGAGGATCCCGAAACGGACAATTTAAATGCACAACCCCCCGTTGGGGAAATTGCGATCGCCGCCAAGCTTGCACCATCGTCTGTCGCGCATAACGGAGCATCGCCACCGTTGCCACAGGCGTTGCCATTTCACTAAACCACTGGGCAAAATCACCAAACAAATTAAGCTGATTAATCGTTTGTCCCGAATGACAATCCCGCAATTCCGGGGGGCGATCGGCAGTCAGCACCAGCAACGGCACAGCACTTTCCCGTGCCTCAATGACCGCTGGATAAAAATTTGCCCCCGCCGTCCCCGAAGTACAGACCAACACCGTCGGCAATCCCGAAGCCTTCGCCAAACCCAGCGCCCAGAATCCCGCCGAACGCTCATCCAAAATGGGAATCGCTTCGATCTGGGGATGTCTCGCTAATGCCACCGTCAGCGGCGTTGAACGGGAACCCGGACAAATCACCGCCGATCGCAAACCCAGACGCGCCAAGGTTTCCACCATGACCGAAGCCCAGAGGCTATTCAGATTACAAAAATTGAGAACCATGCCCGATGATTACCCTGGATCTAAATTATTTGATCTTCTCAGGGTTTTTAATTCGGTCTTCAAGATCGTCTAATGTCTTTAATACCAAACGTTTTGCCTCCAACTGCCAACCCCAACGCTGTAATTGAATCGCTGCCGGAATGGCGATCGCCGGAGCCAGAAAATCCAAAGGCTGTTGCGCCGAAATCCCAAACAACAGACCCAAACCCGCAATCCCCCAAAAAGGCAGAGCCACCGACTGACGATTTTCCTCCACCACCTTCGCGAAAAAACCCTGAGGCATTTGCTCAAGGATCTCCGCCCTGAGTTTTTGCTGTTGCTCATAATTGAGCGCTAGGGCAAATTTACGACGTAATTTTTCAATCTTACGGGCATCAGAACTATACTCAGTCAGCTCATCCTCTGCCATGCGGAGAAATTTTTCAAACAGCGCCATACATCAAAATCTCAAATAAGTGATCAAATCAGATTTAAACCAGATCAAGCCCATATTGTGCCATCCCCCCGCCGCAAAAATGTATTTAACCTAGGCGTGCGATCGCCAAAATACTGGAACAAGTAGCCTGAAATCCATGCCTAAAGCACAACTCAAAGTATTGCTCAAAAAAAAAATCCACAATAACTTGACAAGAAAAAAATCGGGAGATAAAGGAGGGTTAACAGCGATATTTGCCTTCCTAACTAGGACAAAAAATCTTTAGCGCTATCCGTACTACTGCCCCCATCCACAAGCCTTAAAATTTGCTATTGTTAAGAAGTATTAATTTGGTTGCATTTTAAACAATCTAGAAAAACGCTAGAAAAGTCCGCTTCGATCTTGCCGATTAATGTGTGATGAACAGAACAAAAGTGTTTCGGCAAAGCATGTTAAAGATAGATTATTGACGTGAGAAAACTATGACGATTACCCGTTTACTCCAAAAAATGACAACCAAGTTTCGTGCTCCTCAGCCCATGGATGGCAGACGTTTAAATGTGACCCTGTTTTGTGATTTTGATGGGCCATTGGTTGACGTTTCTGATCGTTATTACACCACCTACCGTCAAGCCTTACAGCACACTCGCCAAACCTATCGCAATCAGGGTTTGGATATTCCTCTACGGGTTTTGGAGAAGGATCATTTTTTCAGTCTAAAGCGGCAGCGGGTCAGTGATATTGAGATTGCAATGAAGTCTGGATTACAGGAGGAACAAATTGCTTTTTTCCTGGAATATGTAGGGGAGATTGTTAATTTACCTGAATTATTGCACTTGGATACAATGCAAAATGGGGTGAATTGGTCGTTGGCACTGCTCCATTCCTATGGGGTGAAGTTGGTGCTGGTGACGTTACGGGAGGAACAGCAGGTACATAAAATGCTGGATCAATATGGTCTTAAGCGTTTGTTTAGTGGCATTTATGGCAGTGATGATCGCCATTCTGCCTATGAAAATAATATGGATGTCAAAACAGCCCTCCTCAAGGAAGCGATCGCCGAACAGGGTCAATTAAGCGATCATTGGATTATGGTCGGGGATACAGAAGCGGATATTGTGGCAGCCCAACGGCTCAAGATCCCGGCGATCGCCCTGACCTGTGGCATCCGCGATCGTGAATATCTCAAGACCTACCGTCCCGATCACATTTGCACCGATCTGCTCTCCACTGCCCATCTATTACTAGAGCGCCACGGACAACCCCCCACTGAGAACAATTCCAGTTACTGCCTTTCCAACGCCCTCACCTGATTCCACCAGCGCACTAGAGGGGAACAGGTAAGGGGTGCCCATAAGCTACTGAGAATGGCAGAAGATAGGGCAATGCGCTGATGTTCTACCCAGATATCACCAAAGGCGCGTAGACCCAGGGCGAGGTGTTGCGCCGCCATAATTGTTTCGGCGATAAATGCCATCACAAACATGAGTAACGCCAGGGAAATAAAATCTTCCTGCAAATATTTCTGCTGTCGCCAGCTTGCCGTCAGCCATGCCACCACCACAAAGCCAGGGATATGGGAAGGAATTGCCGTCACCATTAAACTATCGTGCACCCAGCCCACGGCGATCGCCCCCGTCACCGCCGAGAAGACATCCCGCCGAATACTCCAAGCAACCACCCACATCAAGAGCCACTGGGGACTAAACCCCAAAATCGTCATGCCAGGAGTCCGCACCAACAACAGCAGTGCGCAAATCAAAAGCGAACCCAACGTAATCGCAGCATTCAGCCAAGGAATAAAAGTATCAGGGATCTTCTTCAACATTTTGATCCGGCGACATCTCAATATCTAACGACTTCATCTCAAAAGCCATAACATTTACCCACTCTAGAATATTCAAGGGCGCAGATAACTCAATCTTGGCAATGGGCGCAGGTCCATTATTGCGGTCAATACTGACCACACGCCCCACCGGAATACCTTGGGGATAAAAAACACTCAGATTCGAAGTGAGGATTTGATCCCCCTCCTTAACATCAGGGACTTTTTCGTAGAACGTCATATTCGCCAGCTTCGGATCACTCAAACCCTTGAGAAAACCCTGGTGACGACTGCGGGCAACCATCACCCCGATTTGTTGGTTTGCATCACTCACCAACATCACACGACTACTATGGGGTGTCACCTTCGTCACACGACCCACCAAGCCACCTGTCCCCGTCACGACAAAGCCTTCCTTAATCCCGGCATTACTGCCCTGACCAATGGTGACCTGTTGCCACCAGGAATCTGCACTACGTCCAATCACTGGCGCGGCGATCGCCTCTACACCCACCGTCTGGCTATAACCCAAAATTTCCTGCAACTGAAGATTTTGCTGCTCTAGATCCTCAATGCGATTTTGCAGTTCCCGCAACTTACTATTTTGCAAAAGCAAAAGCTCCGTTTCTTGCTTCGCCTCCGTTGCATCATCCCGATTAGCCAACAAAGCAAAAAACTCCTGGATGACACCACCCTGAGTTTGGCGCAGAAAAAGAGCCGCTGACAGACCCACGCCAACAAATATGACTGAAAATCCATGGCGCTGCCACCAGCGGCGAAACATCAACATTAAAGGGACATAACCTTAGGGCTTACTTGGAATTACTCGTAACGGGAATAGCTATTGAATACGCGATCCAGATTTTTAAAGTTCTCCAGAACACGACCTGTACCCAATACCACACAACTCAGAGCATCCGCCGCAATGTGGGTTACGATGCCCGTTTCGTGGCTAATCAAGGTATCCAAGCCCTTGAGTAATGCGCCACCACCCGCCAGCATAATACCCCGGTCGATAATATCCGCCGCTAATTCAGGGGGAGTTCTCTCCAAACTCCGTTTTACCGCCTCGACAATTACAGACAAAGGCTCGGACATACTTTCGCGAATTTCCGGCGCTTTGATCGTGACCGTTCTCGGCAAACCAGAGAGGAGGTGTAAACCACGAACTTCCATAATCGGCTCTTCATCCTCACTGGGATAGGCAGAACCAAGTTGGATCTTAATATCTTCTGCGGTGCGCTCACCAATGACGAGGTTATGTACTTTTTTCATGTAAAGCATGATCGCTTCACTCAATTCGTCTCCAGCAACCCGGACAGATTCACTCAGCACTGTGCCTTGCAAGCTGAGCACAGCAACCTCGGTTGTCCCACCACCAATGTCAATAATCATGTTGCCAGTGGGTTCAGAAACGGGCAAACCTGCACCGATCGCCGCTGCTACTGGTTCATCAATGAGATAAACTTCACTCGCGCCTGCTTCTTTTGCTGCTTCTTCGACGGCACGACGTTCAACGCCAGTCACACCACTGGGAATGCCGATGACCATGCGGGGACGAATCAGGGGGTTCCGACCGTCATGGACACGACGAATAAAATGTTTCAGCATCAATTCTGCTGTATCAAAATCCGCAATTACACCATCTCGGAGGGGGCGAATGGCAACGACGTTATCGGGGGTACGTCCCAGCATTTTTTTCGCTTCTAGTCCGACGGCAAGGGGACCATTGTCCTTATGAATAGCGACAACGGAGGGTTCTTCGAGCACAATCCCTTTGCCAGATACGTATACCAGGGTATTGGCTGTGCCCAGATCGATACCCATATCCCGTGAAAATGAAAGGCGACTAAATAAACCCACTTGTGCGATAACCCCTATCTATTGCGTGATTGTAATGTGGCTTCTATCCTAGTCAATTTTTTTTAAACTGTGTTTAATTTTTTGGCTGGATAGTATATGCAGAATAATGGCATC
>JBIKYI010000348.1:0-4091 GCA_044355355.1 Limnothrix sp.
CTGGATTCTATTATGTTTCTTGTTTTGCGTCTAGCGTCAGATTAATGTTTTTTTGCGCCCATGGTTTAACTCGATTTTGGGCGCTGTTTGGTAGTTTGAGTGGCTTTTTTCATGGTCTATTGGGCGTAAATCGCAGCTAGGATACGCCAAAATCAAAATACTGAATACTCTTCGTGATTAATCTCCTCCCCCGATGGTTTAGTGCTCCTTAGAACTCTTTGTCTAGATCCCTTAGGAAATAACAGTCGAAACCGCTAGCGCTAAAAATCTTGTTAAGATCAGCTTGTAACGAAACGTAAAGGCGATCGCCATGAAGAGAATTGTCATCATCACAGGGTTTGAGTCGTTTAATGCGAGTTTGTATCGGGAAGCGGCGAAACAGGCGATCGCCCGTTGTCCGGCGTTGGAGGTCTTGACCTTTACGGATCGGGATATTGCGTCACAACCGGATGTGGTGGCAGTGGCGATCGCTGGGGCAGAGGTCTTTTTTGCGAGTTTGATTTTTGATTATGACCAGGTGATGTGGCTGCGGGAAAGGTTGGAACATGTGCCGACGCGGTTAGTTTTTGAGTCAGCGCTGGAATTGATGGCATTGACGCGCCTAGGTAAGTTTGTGATTGGTGAAAAGCCCCAGGGTATGCCCAAACCGATTAAATTTATCCTCAGCAAATTCACGAATAGCAAGGAAGAAGATAAATTAGCGGGTTATTTAAGTTTCCTGAAAACGGGTCCCAAATTATTAAAATATATTCCAGCAAAAAAAGTTCAGGATCTGCGCAATTGGTTGATTATCTATGGCTATTGGAATGCAGGTGGAACAGAAAATGTAGCTGCCATGTGTTGGGTGATCGCCGAAAATTATCTAGGTCTGGAAGTAGGAGAATTACCTGAGATTATCGAAACACCCAATATGGGCTTATTACATCCCGAATATCAAGGCTACTTTACATCACCAAAAGATTATCTAGAGTGGCATCGACAAACATTTCCAGAGCAAAGATTTAATCCGATTGTTGCCGTTTTACTCTACAGAAAACATGTTATTACCAATCAACAATATATTCCTCAATTAATCCGCAAGTTTGAAGCAGAAGAGCTTACACCCTTACCTATTTTTATTAACGGTGTAGAAGGTCATGTCATTGTGCGAGATTGGTTAACAACAGACTATGAACAACACCAAAGATTAGCTGGAAATATTGCCACAAAATCCCTCAAACCAGATGCCGTAAAAGTCGATAGTATTGTCTCCACCATTGGTTTTCCCCTAGTGGGTGGGCCTGCTGGATCGATGGAAGCAGGGCGACAAATTGAAGTTGCCAAAAGCATTTTAAGCGCGAAAAATATTCCCTATATTGTGGCAGCGCCATTACTAATTCAAGACCTTCATTCCTGGACAAGACAAGGCATTGGCGGTTTACAAAGTGTTGTGCTTTATTCCCTGCCGGAACTCGATGGGGCGATCGATACTGTCCCCCTTGGGGGCTTAGTCGGTGAAGATATTTACCTCATTCCAGAGCGGGTCAAACGCTTAACAGGAAGGGTGAAAAGTTGGATTCGTTTACGCAATGCAGCCCCAGAAAATAAAAAATTAGCCATTCTCCTCTATGGCTTTCCGCCCGGTTATGGTGCAACAGGAACCGCTGCCCTCTTAAATGTGCCTAAAAGCCTCATTAATTTACTCAAAAATCTCCAAGCCCAGGGCTATGATGTGGGTGATTTCCCAACGGATGGGGAAGCCATTATTAAAATGCTCAAAGAAGCAGATGAAGCCTATCATCTTGACCCAGAGCTATCCCCCCAAACCCTTGAAAATATTGATGTTAAAACCATGGATCGCTGGTTGGGTTATCTCCTCACCAAACGCATCGAAAATCAATGGCAAAGTTTAACAGAAACAGGCTTGAAAACCTTTGGGGGAAAGCTACAAGTTGGTGGTATTCAGTTTGGTAATATTTGGATCGGTGTACAGCCACCCCTCGGTATTTTCGGCGATCCAATGCGCCTTATGTTTGAAAAAGATTTAACGCCTCATCCCCAATATGCAGCGTTTTATAAATGGTTACAAAATGAGTTTCGAGCCGATGCGATCATTCATTTTGGAATGCATGGTACGGTGGAATGGTTACCGGGTTCACCCTTAGGGAATACAAGCTACTCCTGGTCAGATATTTTATTAGGAAATATCCCTAATCTTTATATTTATGCCGCGAATAATCCTTCTGAATCTATTCTGGCAAAACGTCGCGGTTATGGTACTTTAATTTCCCATAATGTGCCGCCCTATGGTCGCGCAGGACTTTACAAAGAATTGCTCACGGTGCGGGAGTTAATCGCGGAATATCGGGAGAATCCTGAGGTAAATGATGCATTGCGCCCGGATATTATTCAGAAAATTGTAGATATGGGTTTGCCGGAAGATTGTAAGTTTACGGAAGGTGAAAAGAATGGCATAAAATTCACTGTCGAGAATGCCAAACTCTTTAGTAAACAGGTTATTCAAGATTATTTTGTTCAGGTTTATGACTATCTCCAGGTCTTAGAACAGCGGCTATTTTCCTCTGGTCTCCATGTGCTCGGTGAAAAACCCGATGGAGAGAAAATTCACTCCTATTTAAATGCTTATTTTGGCGATCGCCTCCCAGGGTCAATCCTCGATAAAATTGCCCATGATGAAGATGAGGTAGCAAAACAACTCTGTAATCAACCAGAATTGTTGCAGGAAGCCATCCAAATTCGGGAATTATTGCGGCAAACGGACGATGAAATTAGCAATTTACTGAAAGGTTTAAATGGTGAATATATTCCCCCTGCGCCTGGTGGTGACCTGCTGCGAGATGGGATCGGCGTGTTACCAACGGGACGGAATATTCATGCCCTGGATCCCTATCGTATGCCCTCCCCTGCCGCCTATGCCCGTGGTCGAGAAATTGGCAAAAAAATCATTGCCCAACACCTCGAAGAAACAGGCAATTATCCCGAAACTGTGGCAGTAATGCTCTGGGGTTTAGATGCTATTAAAACGAAGGGTGAATCGTTAGGTATTCTCCTCGAATTAGTCGGTGCAGAACCAATTAAAGAGGGCACAGGTCGCATTGTTCGTTATGAATTAATGCCCATTGAACAGGTGGGTCATCCGCGCATTGATATCTTGGCGAATTTGTCAGGTATTTTCCGGGATAGTTTTGTCAATATT
This sequence comes from Limnothrix sp., assembly GCA_044355355.1. Taxonomy (GTDB): domain Bacteria; phylum Cyanobacteriota; class Cyanobacteriia; order Cyanobacteriales; family MRBY01; genus MRBY01. The sequence goes on from JBIKYI010000348.1 coordinate 3,197, forward strand.
ATCGAATTATTGGACGATTTATTTAGTCGTGCTGCAGCAATTGATGAAGATCCAACGCAAAATTTTATTCGTAAACATACCCTCGAATTGGAAGCAAAAGGAATTGATAATGCCTCGGCAAGATTATTTTCTAATCCGGCGGGAGATTTCGGTTCCTTAGTGAATGATCAAGTGGTGGAAGGTAACTGGGAAAATGGGGATGAACTCGCCAAAACTTGGGAAGGTCGGAATCAATTTAGCTATGGTCGTAATGATAAAGGTAAAGCCCGTCCTGAAGTGCTGAAAAAGTTACTAGAAACAGGCGATCGCCTAATTCAAGAAATCGATTCCGTAGAATATGGTTTAACTGATATTCAAGAATATTATGCTAATACGGGGGGACTCAAAAAAGCAGCAGAAAATGCCAGTGGGAAGAAGATAACAGCGAGTTTTGTGGAGAGTTTTTCTAAGGACACAACACCCCGTAAACTTGAATCTGTGCTACGGATGGAATACCGTTCTAAACTGCTTAATCCGAAGTGGGCAGAGGCAATGGCAGAGCAAGGTTCGGGGGGAGCTTACGAAATTTCCCAGCGCATGACGGCATTAATTGGTTGGGGCGGCACAGTCGATTTTAAAGATGAATGGGTCTATGACCAAGCTGCGGATACCTACGCCCTAGATGAAGCGATGGCAAACAAATTACGGGAGGCAAATCCAGAGGCTTTTCGTAATATTATTGGTCGGATGATTGAAGCCCATGGACGCGGTTTTTGGCAGCCTTCAGAGGACAAATTAGAGAAACTAAATGCCCTCTATGAATTAACAGATGACGTGTTAGAAGGGGTCGCTTAAAAGGGCAGCGCGGCGATCGCCCTACTCCTGCGCCTTAGCATTACGCGTTGCCACATCAGTC
>JBIKYI010000021.1:0-13076 GCA_044355355.1 Limnothrix sp.
GGAGTTGAATAAGGTGGTAGATTTAATTAATAATCGACCAAGAAAATCGCTTGACTATCGCACTCCGAGTGAAGTATTCTTGCTGTCATCATCAGAACCTGTTGCACTTCATACTTGAATTGGCGCAATTTGTTGCGGGATACTGAATTAGATGAGCTGCAGCGGGAGTTTTTAGAGATTATCTATGGTAGTAGTGAGACGTTATTGGTAATTATTAATGATATTCTTGATTTCTCTAAAATTGAAGCTGGAAAAATGAGCTTAAGTCTTCAATCAGTAAACTTACGGGAAGTTGTCAAAGGGATTATTAATCTACTGCAAAAACAGGCAATGGAAAAGAAGTTACGGTTTGATTTCAAGATTGCGGATGATCTGCCAGAATATATTCTCAGTGATGCGACTCGGTTGAGACAAATTTTATTTAATTTGCTTGGTAATGCCATTAAGTTTACGGAAATGGGTTTGGTCTCCCTTGATGTTTCTTTAAAAAAAGATAGTGATATTCATGTAGTGAATACAAAAAATAATGGCGAAAATAATGACAAAATTCAAGATCATTTATTGGATTCAGAGAATCTTATAGATTTGGAGCAAACGAAACCAATATTCATTCATTTTGCGATCAAGGATACGGGTATTGGTATTAGTGAGGAAGGTATTAGTAATTTGTTTGAATCTTTTAGTCAGGTGGATGGCTCGAAGACGAGAAATTATGGTGGTACGGGTTTGGGTTTAACGATTTGTCAGAGTTTATGCGAGATGATGGGGGGACGAATTTGGGTGGAAAGTGAATTTGAGCAAGGGTCTATTTTTCACTTTACGATTCGCACAATTCCAACAGCTTGTCCTGTATATTTTGAACCTTTTTCAACAAGCCAAAAACCTTCGATTAATAGGGAGAATTTTCTGGCGATCGCCAAACCAAAATCATCACTACGGATCTTGATTGCTGAGGATAATTTAGTCAATCAAAAAGTGGCTCGTTTTTGTTTACAAAAGCTGGGTTATGAGGCGGATTTTGCCATTAATGGCGTTGAAGTTTTAAAAATTTTAGCAGAAAAAAAATATGACCTAATTTTCATGGATATTCAAATGCCGGAAATGGATGGTCTAGAAACAACCCGCAGAATTCGTGCACAGGAAAATGAAAGGGAAAATGAGCACATTCAAATTATTGCGATGACGGCAAATGCAATGCCGGAGGATCGGGAAGCTTGTCTGAATGCGGGGATGGATGATTATACTTCTAAGCCGATCTCTCTAACAGCTCTACAGCACATATTAGAGAGTTGTACTGTTGTTTTGTTTCAAACAAATTAATTTTAGATTTTGTTTTAGGGAAGCATGAATGGGAGGAAATAAGATTGGGCGATCGCCTGTCTATCTTCCCTCTGTTGCCAGTGATGTTTGGAGGCGTTCATAAATTAATTCATAAATTAAATCGTTGCAATCAATTAGGCTGCACTAAAATCGTGGATGAGCTATCTACTTCATTAAGTCAGTCCTCGACAACATATCTATGGTCTTATCCTTTGACGCTGCCCCCACAGAAGCACGGGTCGAAAAATTTTGGCAACTAGGCGCGAGTTTTGGCATGGAGCGCAATGCCTATCATAATTACCTGAACGAATTAGTGAGCGATCGCTATGCGTTGATTAATGGGCTGCAATTATTGCGGGACGAACTCCAGTTTGCGGCGTTTAGTGAGACGGATGTAAAGGCTTGCGGCGCGGACATGAGTTTACCCAGCGTGGTCACCACCCTTGCCTATACCAACTGTGGCGATCGCATCCATCAGGGAGAAGCCACTAAACGCTATCGCGATGTGGTTGCCTCCCGATTTGCGACCCTCTCGGAAATTGGCGAACTGAAACTCGAGGCTTTTTTCCCGGCAGGGGGCGGTACAGATGATGGGGAAACCCTCGCCCATGTCACCGTTGCCCATGAACTGGATGAGGGGCTAAAAAAACGAGTCTATGAGGGCAATCCCCAATCAATTTCGTTGGTGGCGATCGATCTCAAAACCCATGTGGGACGCTTACGGCAAGATGGTAAACAGGTCTATGGCAAAACCCGTGAATCCCCTTGGCGCGAACCCCGTGATGCCTGCGGGGCGATCGTTGGAACCCTCAGACATTACCATTCCCATAATCCGATCCATCGACGACTGCGCAATGATCTTGGGGAAGAAAATTTTCACTTTTTAGCCAATAATTCCATTCTGACTGATGCCAAAAAAGTAGATATCACCATGGCTGTGGCTGCCAATATCGTCGCCATCCGTGGCATTCGTAACACCGCAATGGCGATCGCCCAAGAATTAGACGAACGGGGTTTAGCCCACCTCACCGCCAGCACCACCGTCAATCGACCCTCCAGAGATGACCTCGTAATCTACCTTGGACGAGCCACCGTCTTTAACGGCAAAATCAGAATCCAAAGCATAGGAACCGATGCCCGACTCTATGGCGGCAAACTCGTCGAATATGCCGGGGAAAAACGTTTACAACTGCGTTACGGAGACTATGATTTAGAGAATTTACCCATCGAAGAAATCCCCTACAATGTCCGTTTATCTGGATTATAAACTAGTAATAAATTAGCAATAAATCAGCACACAAATCACCTCCCAACAAGGAAATCTTCATGAATTTGTAGATGAATTTATACGTAAATTTATACATGAATCTACATATAGAATTGCATATTTTCTAATATAAAATACACATCTAGCCATGATGATCAAGAACCCCTATAGAGGAACAACATAATGCTAGAAACCATCCAAGAAAATTTTTGGCTCAGCACCATTATTTTGCCCTTATTAGCCGTTTTATTAAAAAGTGAAATTGCGAACATTTACAAATCTTGGGGCGTATTCAAGTCCTATTCCTTTGATGAAGATCGCGATCCCAATACCCCTGATCGTTGTCAAATTTTCAATGAATCCACAGGTCAATGGGAAGATATCCTCATTACCCGTTATGCCTTTTCTCTCAACAAAAATGAGCGGGGAGTTTTTGTGTTACATCCAGTGGATGGCAAGATCGGCAAAAATAAAGAATGGGCAGCCGAACGCATTGCCCTCTTAGATTGGGCGGACATGCGCAAACGCAAATTACCCAAACCCCTAGATGTAGCTTTAGAACAATCCCTTGCCGATCTCTAATCGCTATTTTTCTGCCATTACCCATGTCATTACTGAATGGTAATCCTTTGTCAGCAATGAATAAAAATTCTTGACTTGTTTCCTCATCAGAAGGTTTTGCCTTTGGCTGACCGATGGAGATTAATTAAGCATATCTACTCAAAAAACAGGTAAAGTATCCCATTATTACCATCATTCACCTATTACCCAGGAGGATCGGACAATGGAATGGACAAATGAAGCGGAAGCTCTCTTTAAAAAAATCCCCTTTTTTGTGAGACCTTTTGCCAAGAAGAAAATCGAAAAACTCGCTGAAGAAATGGGCGCAACCCTGATCGACGAGGAAATTTATATTCAAGCTAAAGCCAAATTTAACGATCCCAAGAAGTCCGGTGAGCTGCAATAGTCATCACTTCAATCTCTAGGTTAATCAGTACATCAGGGGATACTTCAGAACATAAAAGATAGCGATAAAAAAAGGGGGGCGATCGCCCCCCTTTTTTTGTTAGAAATTTGATTAATGATTTAACTCAAATCACCAGTTTTATTAATACATCAAATATTGACCTTTACTGTCTGGGTGATCCTGCTGCGGTAGACCCATACTGAAATTCATGACCCGTGCATCGAGATTGTAGGATAACTCCCCTGCTTGGAGCATGGTGCGGATAAAGACTTCTAAATCAGAGCCAATGCGACGAAGATTATATTCCGTTAAATCTTCCCCATCATTACTCTCAACCAATTCATCAAACTTGCGATAAACCTTCTGGAGCGACTCCTCCGACCACACGAATTCATTATCGGGGTCAACATCAAGGCTTAGAACTTTGTCGCTAGGAACCAGTTCATTCTGATGAATTTCAGCAGTATAGATACGGACGTGGCGAGTGGTGGACTTTAGCAACATAGGTCGATAGCGAGATCAAGCTCAAACTCAACACCTGCCATTGTGACACTTCTTTAGAAAAAAGAGAAAGCTTCTAGCCAGAGATTGTGATAATTTCCCCTTCCTTCGCGAACTTGAGCATGTCGTAATGGGCTTTTAGCTTTCGTTCCAAGGATTCTAAATGGGGATCTTGGCAATCTGGATCATGGGTGGAGAAAAGTAGTTGCTTCACCTGAATATCCTGGGCAAATTGCAATAGCGGTTGCCACAGATCCAGGTCATGGTGATCTAGAGGGGCGATCGGGGTATTGATGATCAGCAGGTCTGCATTCTTCGCAATCTGTTGGAGAGCGGCTCGATTGTCTGGATGTTCGATGTCACTGTCCGTTGCATAGACGGCAACAAAATTCTGACAACTCACACGGTAACCCAGGGCTTGGTGATCGATATGGAGCAGGATCGTCTCGATGGTGACATCATCAAGGACAAAGCTGGAGCAAGGTTCTAGGGGGTGGAATTCTAGTTTTGCACCCATGACTTGGATGGGGACGGGGAAGTTCGGCCCGTGCATTTGTTTGGAAAGTTTGTCCTCGAAGGTTTTGCCTTCTTGGGTTTCTGTGCCGTAGATATGGAAGTGGTTACCGGGGACAAAGGCGGGGACGAAAAAGGGAAAGCCTTGAATTCGATCCCAATTGGCATGGGTGAAAAAAAGGTGTGCTTCAACGGGCATTTGGGAGAGTAGGGCATTGCCAAGGACTCTCAAACCTGTGCCACCATCGAAAATGAGTAGTTTGCCCGCTACGTTCATTTCTAGGCAGGGGGTATTGCCACCAAAACGGTAGGTTTCCTGACCTGGGGTTGGTACTTGACCGCGTACGCCCCAAAATTTCACGGTGAAGTCGATATTGGTCTTGGTAGGCTGGTCAATGTTCACGTTGTGTCGGGTGTCGGGGAAGGTTTTTGTCGGCGATCGCCAAACGATAGCATTGGAGTGTTTGGACTCCCTCTCTAATATTATCTAGAGAATATCGAATGATCAGTATTTTTTTAGAGGTTCTACTACGATCTTCTGTATTGGTTATGTAAGTGGCGGACTGAGATCTTGCATCGGGATTATCTGGCGATCGCCTGGAAAGCTTCATATATTGAATTTTGCACATCACTGGCTGACTCATTCGATACACCCTCAATTCATCTTAGTGTAAATCAGTAGACAAGTGCAGATTTAGGATAAAAAATAAGCGGTTATGGTTAATTTGGTTCATTCCTTGGCTAATTCATTGACTCATTCACTGTTTCAGGCTCTTCGTAGAGGTCTAGTTATCTTGGTCTTGGTGACTCTGTTGGGTTGCCAAAATGGACAAGCACCGAGGGAATTTGCGCCGCCTGGGGCGATTATTCAGCGGACAATGGAACTCAAATTAGCGTCTTATTACAAGGATCTTAGTCAAACGATCGCCGCCCCGCCGCCCATGGTTGAAGTCAAAAATATTTATGTGAAGCAATTAGATTCTTTTTTTCTGCATCAGTTGCCCGTGTACCATGTGGCGGGAACCTATGATGTGGCGATCGCCTTTGACCACCGCACAGAAACCCGTCCCCGTAATACCTTTGATCTTTACCTCCAACGACAACGGGAAGGCAAAACCTGGCGATCGCTCGAACAAAGTAAAAACGGTTGGCGTTCACATCCCATTCCGTCAGAGTAGACCCATCAGAGCAATGCCAAGAACAATTCCCAGAACAATTACAATATAAACAACCCCACAGCCAACCCAAACCGTCCCGTCCAACCCCTCCATGTACGACGCAGAAGAAGATTACCAAGATTACCGCCCAGTGCGCCGCTTCCCAAAAGTGCCCTTTGATCGACGTTTTTGGGCATTTTGTGTCGATTTTCTCTGCGTCTGGATTCTCAGTGCCCTAGGTGGTCCCGCCCTACAATGGCTCATCTTCCTCATAGCCTGGTTTGGGCTGCGGGTCGGTTTGGTCGAACGAAATCAAGGGCAAAGCCTTGGCAGTTGGGCATTTGACATGAAAGTCATCGATGTCACTTATCGCATCCCCGAACTTGTTAGCCTCAGTAAACGCGAAGGCATCCTCGGCGGTTTATCCTTGTTGGCGATGTATGGACTCCAAATTAACTTCAGCAATGCCATTTCGATGTTAATTTTGCTGACCCCCCTCCTCGCTTCCTGTCTCGTGGCGATCGCCGACGAAGAATTCAACCAAGCCTTCCACGACCGCATCGCCGAAACATACATGATTCAGACCCAACGCGGCTTCTCCCTCGACCTGCGGATTAAACAAATTGTTGCCGAGCTAAGGGAGAATATGCAAAAATAGGAATTTGTGTGTAAACTTTAGCGGTTTTAGTACCGCTGCCCCTAATAGAACCATGGCAAGTAAGAAAGGCGTACGCATTACCATCACCGTGGAATGCACAGAATGTCGCACCAATACCAACAAACGATCCAACGGCGTTTCCCGCTATACCACTAGCAAGAACCGTCGTAATACCACCGGACGACTCGAAATCAAAAAGTTTTGTCCCCATTGCAACTCCCACACGATTCATAAAGAAATCAAGTAATGCCCTGCCCCCATTGCCCTGGATAATCTGCCATTTTTAGCGGCAATTATCCTCAGGACGATGCATAAGGCACAGGACTTGAATTCTCTGAAATCCCCTAGAATTAAGCTTTCTAGCATTACGCTTTATTTTTAAACATATACATTAGATCATGGCCTATTATCGCAAGCGCTTATCCCCCATCCCCCCCAGTCAGCCCATTGACTACAAGGATGTAGAACTCCTCCGTAAATTCATCACCGAGCGCGGTAAAATCTTGCCCCGTCGGATCACTGGCTTGACTGCTCGCCAACAACGCGATGTCAACACAGCCATCAAACGTGCTCGTATGGTTGCTCTCTTGCCCTTTATCAACAAAGAAGGCTAGAGTGACACCAAACTGTGCAACGTCTGATCGAGGGGATGTCGGCATAGTTTTGTTTCATTGCATTATTTAGGCAATCAATAGGCAACAAAGCTGGTGGAAAAAGGGCAACTGATTGAATTCAGATTACAGGGTGAACGGTTATTAGCCGTTGCCGAGCGTCCTGAAGGAAAAAAGGATTGGATCGTTGTTGATGCTAAGGGGCAATCCCATAAGCTTCGCCCCCAGAGGGTGGAATATGCTGTGCCGGGTTCCCCTTACGATCCAAAAACGATTCCAGCTTTTTTGGCGCAAGCCGAGCGTTTTGTTGACCCCTCTAGTTTGGAGGTGGCTTGGGAGTTGTTGGTGGAGATGGAGGAGAGTGCTACGCCGGAATCGATGGCGCAGTTACTGTTTTCCGAGCAGACTCCCCCGCAGTGTTATGCCTCCCATGTCATGTTGGTTGAGGATAAAATTTTTTTCAAGCGTAAGGGCGATCGCTACGAGCCTAGACCCGCTGCACAGGTTAGGGAAATTCAACATCAGCTTGAGGTTGAAGCCCAGAAGGAAAGGGATAAACTGGCATTTATTGACCGAGTAAATCAAGCGGTACAGGGTCAGCAGGTTGTCTGGGAAGACAGTGACCGTCAACGACTTGAGGTTTTAGAAAAATTCATTTTGTATCCTGAACAGTCGAGTAAGGCGGCTCAGGATCTTTTGGATATGCTGGGGCGATCGCCGACACCGGAAAAAGCCTTTGATTTATTGGTTGACCTTGGGTGGTGGAGTAAACATGAGAACCTCCATTTCCTGCGTAGTGGCTATCCCCCCAAATTTTCTCAGAAGGTACTTGATGTGGCTCATGGTTGTTTTTCGTCTCCCCCTGACGATGTTGATGAAGCGCATCGCTTAGATCTGTCGCACCTGAAAATTTACACCATTGACGATGAGAGTACCGTTGAGATCGATGATGGTCTCAGTGTCGAAACCCTCGCCGATGGACGATATAAAATCTGGGTGCATATTGCCGATCCGACCCGTCTATTAACCCCTGGGGATGATCTAGATCTGGAGGCTCGCCGCCGGAGTACGAGTCTGTATTTGCCGACGGGCATGGTGTCAATGTTCCCGGTGGAGTTGGCAGCGGGACCGATGAGTTTGATTCAGGGTCAGCGCTGTGCTGCGTTAAGTTTTGGTATTCACCTGACGGAAACGGGGGCGATCGCCGACTACGAAATTCACCCCAGTTGGATCAAACCCACCTACCGCCTGACCTATGAAGATGTCGATGAAATGCTGATCCTGGGCATCCAAGGGGAGCCAGAAATTTCCCTCTTGGCGGATTTTGCCCGGAAGCGCAGCGATTGGCGCAATACCCAAGGCTCGATCAAGATCAAAATGCCCGAAGCCTCCATCAAGGTGAAGGATGAGGATGTCACCATTGAAGTGTTGCATGGCTCCATGGCAAGGGAGTTGGTCGCCGAAATGATGATTCTCGCGGGGGAAGTGGCAGGTCACTACGGCACAGTTCATGGTTTACCCCTACCCTTCCGGGGACAGCCCCAACCGGAATTGCCCTCCGATGAAGAATTACTCTTATTACCCGCTGGTCCAGTGCGTGCCTGTGCCTTACGCCGTTGTATGCCTCGCGGGGAGATGGGGACGAATCCGGTGCGTCATGCGAGTTTGGGGTTGAATTCCTATATTCAGGTCACCTCGCCCATTCGTCGTTACACAGATTTATTGGCACATTTCCAGATTAAAGCCCATTTACGGGGCGATGCCTTGCCCTTTTCCCAGGATGAAATGCAGGAAATTTTATTCAGTGTGGTCACCTCTAGCCAGGAGGCGGTACATGTTGAGCGGCAAACGAATCGCTATTGGAGTCTGGAATATCTGCGCCGGAATGCGGATCAGGTGTGGCAGGGCATGGCATTGCGTTGGCTGCGGGAAGATGAGCGCTTGGGGGTCATTCTCCTAGAGGAACTGGGCCTGGAGTTGACCCACCGTTTTGAACGTCCTGTGACCTTGGGCGATCGCCTAGAAGTGCAGGTATGCCAAGCGGATCCCCATAAGGATGAAATTCGCTTCCGTGAACTACTGGTGACGGATGTGGCTAACGCCTACTAAGTGCAGTCTTTAACAGCAAGTTCGCAAAGAATTCGCAAACAGCCATCAAGCGCACAATGGGGGAAATATTGCGTTTCGTAACTAGTCCGCTGTGGTCACCGGGGGACTATGATAACCTCGAAACCAGCGAAATTTACCATTGGCATAAGCACTTAAGGACATGACTGTGAACTCCTCTTCAACTCAACCAGCATCCCTTTTTCAAAATGATATGAGTGGCTATGTAGCAGAACTGCAATTGCACATGTCGCTCCAAGCCAAAAATTTAGTTCCTGCCCTAGATCCCAACAATGACAGTTTGCATCAGCTCCTCCATGAGAGTCAGACTAATCTGGAAAAGTTGGTTTCTCGCTATATGGCAGCATAGTTAAGCATCCTTCTCTGAAGAAACTAAGATTGATGCTCTGACTTTTGACTAATTAATAACTGAAAGAACTGGGTGGTATTGCCTGTAAGGTTTATGGACGTTTTTTTGTTGACGTTTATTTGCGGGCTGCAACCCAGTTTTCTGCTTGTTGCATCGCCTGTTGCCACACTTCATAGCCTTGGCGATTGAGGTGGATGCCGTCGGTGGTCAGGTCTGCACGCATTTTGCCTTCGTAATCGACAAAGAGGCGGTGGAGATTAAGATAACCGGCGGCTTCCTGTTGGGCGATCGCCTGGAGTTTTTCATTAAGACGCACTGCCCGCTCTGGCGAAAGATAGGCTTGACGGGTGGGGAGGAGGGATTGGACAACAATGGTTGCGTTGGGATGCTCGTATTTGAGGCGACGGATAATGGCTCTGGAATTGTTGAGTACCGTCGCATCTGTGGCTCCCTGTTTTAGGTCATTAACCCCAGCCATCACATAAATGGTTTCAGCGCGGACATCATCCAGAGCGCCGAGCCGTTGGAGAATTTGACTGGTATTTTCACCGGAAATGCCTTGGTTCAGCCAAAGTTTACCTTGGGGTAATAGATCACTGGGAAACCACATGCTGAGGGAATCACCGACTAACACACCGAGGCGATTACTTCCTTGTCCTGCGGCAATGGATTTTGCTTCTTGTTTCAGGAGTTGCTGCCAATCCTCATAGCTAGGTTGGGTGGCGATCGCCCCCACTGTGCTGACCGCATTGCCCTTCAGTCTGGTATAGAGTTGACCCTCTTTTAAGGCATTTTTGCGCTGGTTGAACATTTCTGCATTAGAACTAGGCTGGCTTGAGGCGGTGGTAGTTTGCCAAACGTAGCTTTGGGGTTGGGGCGCAGTCTTGGTTGCCGTTTGTTGTTGGTAGGCGGCTTGATAATCAGTAATCTGGGTCGTGGGCTTAACGACTGGAGAGGTTACCACGGACTGATTTTGAAAACGAGTCTGGGGCGTGCTGGACATTTCAGGCTGTACCAGGGATTTTCCTTGGGACAGAGGTTGCGATCGCCGTTGGTATTTCTGTAAGCGTGATTGATCGATCAGACCCATTTGATCCACCATTTGCCAGGGGTCAACCTCCGGTTTAACCTGGGGAGCACCGACCGTGGTTTCACCAGTTAATAAACTTGCCGCCAACAAAAGAGGTTCAGACATTGCACCAATCACAGAAAAAGATCAACTACTCCCATAAACGCTCCATAAACTATCCCTTCAGGACAAATCCGTTAGATTTAAACCGAAGGATTTCCCGGCAGTTTGTTAAATTATTGGGATGGATTTCTGTAGATAGGCAACAGACCTCATCTATTTTTGCTGTTTTGCTTGTGGGCGATCGCCAACTATCCCCCGCTCGTCCGCACAAGTCCGACAATCCCTAAAGACCCTTCCTAGAACCTATGCCACATATTCAACCATTCCTCCTGAATACCCCCACAGCCAGCGATGCCGCCGAACCATCCATGGTTTTAGCTGCCGTTCTGCTGAGTCTCGTTATCATTTACCTCGCCAGTAAAATCGGCGGTGAACTCTGCTCCCGTATTAACCTGCCCCCAGTCCTAGGCGAACTTGTGGGCGGTGTCGTTGTTGGCGTATCTGCCCTGAGCCTCCTCGTTTTCCCCGAAGGTGGAACCATCGCCTCCCAATCCCTACTGATGCAATTTCTCCAGGCGACAGGAGGTCTAAGTCCAGAAGCGGCCCCCGCCGTTTTTGCGACCCAAAGCGAAGTGTCATTCTACTCTTTGAGATTGGTCTAGAATCCGATCTCCAGGAACTGATCAAAGTGGGTCCCCAGGCTGCCGTGGTTGCCGTGGTTGGTGTGGTTGCGCCCTTTGCCGCCGGGACAGCAGGTTTAGTATTTCTCTTTGGTTTGGATACAATTCCTGCGATTTTTGCTGGTGCTGCCCTCACTGCCACCAGTATCGGCATTACCGCGAAAGTGCTGGCGGAATTGGGTCAACTGACCACCAAGGAAGGGCAAATTATCATTGGTGCCGCTGTTCTGGATGATGTCCTCGGTATTATCGTCCTAGCGGTCGTTGCCAGCTTGGCAAAAACAGGGGAAGTCCAGATTGTGCCGACCATTTGGCTTATTGTCAGTGCTGGTACATTTTTGGTGGGTTCGATTATTTTGGGTCGTTTCCTCAGTCCTCTGTTTGTGAGCCTGGTGGATGGGATGAAAACGCGGGGTCAATTGTTGATCGTGTCGATGATCTTCGCGTTTGTGTTGTCTTATATCGCGACGGTCATTCAATTGGAGGCCATTTTGGGCGCTTTTGCTGCGGGTTTGATTTTGGCGGAAACGAGTAAGCGTGGGGAATTGGAAAAGCAGATTCTGCCGATCGCCGATCTATTTGTGCCAATTTTCTTTGTTTGTGTGGGGGCGAAAACGGATTTGAGCGTGTTAAATCCCGCCGTGCCAGCAAATCGCGAAGGTCTTGTGATTGCTGCATTTTTAATTGTGGTGGCAATTATCGGTAAGGTGATCACTGGTTTTACCGTCTTTGGCCCAGACAAACTCAATAAATTGGCGATCGGTGTGGGGATGATTCCCCGGGGTGAAGTGGGTTTGGTCTTTGCGGGAGTAGGTTCTGCGAGTGGTGCTCTGACGGAATCGACAGAAGCTGCGATTATTATGATGGTTATTTTAACGACCTTTGTCGCGCCCCCTTTGCTACGGGTGGTCTTCCAAAAGCCCAATCTTGCGGCTGGCTCTGAAACAACTTCAGGAAAAGCCTAGGGAGTTCCTTGGGGGACTGTGGCAACTTCCCTGATGATGTCTGCGTCCGTTTGAAAGATGGTAGCGCTATGCTGTCTACTGGTTTACTCCGTCTCTTGTCCTGCGAGGATTTTCGACTGTGAAATTTTTTTGGTTCTTTTTAACGCTCTTGACTGTATCGACTTGGCAATTTCCGGCTTGGGCGGGTCAGTTGGTCTTTTGGGAATTTAATGAGCAACGGCGGGAGCTTGAGTTTCGGACGGATGCGGGGGTACAACCCCAGGCGCAACTCATTCCTGATCCGAGTCGTCTGGTGATCGATTTACCGGGCACTAAATTGGGACGCTCTGTGGTGAATCGCAATTATGGTGGCAAGATTCGGACGGTGCGCTTGGGTCAGTTCACTCCGGATACGGCTCGGTTGGTAATTGAGCTGGAGCCTGGTTATACGCTGAATCCGGACGAGATTAAGTTTGAGGGGCGATCGCCAAGTAACTGGGTGGTGACTTTACCGGAACCCCAGCTCATTACAGCCGTGCAATCCTCCCAGCAGATCACCGATGAGCAGATCAGCGCGGCAACGGGACAGGCGGAGGATGGTTTTTTAGGCGATCGCCTCCAGATCACCCAAGGCGGATTTTTTGTGCGACTCGATGGCACCTCGACGCAAAAGATCGAGGCAACACGTAAGGGCGATCGGCTCGAATTCACCCTTAACGGACTAAAACTGCCAAGTGACCTCGTAAACCAATCCGTCAGCGTTAACCGCTACAAAGTGACCCAGGTTACCTTTGCCCAAACTGCTGCCAACCAAGCCCGAATTTCCCTACAACTTAAGGACGACAGTCCC
>JBIKYI010000439.1:0-3364 GCA_044355355.1 Limnothrix sp.
GTCGAGCATGGCGGCGTACTCAATATCGCAACTCCTCCTGAAGTCAAACAAAGACCATTACCAGTGAGCCTGCGTCCTCCGGCATTTCCCCATTTACTAGACCGTAAGGAAACGATTCCTAAAATTACCCAAGCCCTAGGATTAGCACAGTCCGTTGAAATTTATGGAGTAGCGGATATTGGTAAAACGGTATTAATGAGTTACCTGCTCTATGATGACCAAATTACGACAAAATTTCGGGATGGCATCGTTTTTACGTCGGGACAAAGAAAACTGACTGATGATTTCATTCAAGAGCTTTATCGGGCATTTTATGACAGTCGCTCTCCCCATAAACCGTCTTATGTCGATGTTCAACATGCTTTGCAGAATATTCAAGCATTGGTGGTCTTGGATGACATTGATATCGCACAGCAGGAAATTCACTCGTTATTAACGGTGGCTCCTCAGTCTGTTTTTGTTTTGATTTCGCAAGAACGGCGTTATTGGCTTGATGGTTTGGCTGTTAATGTTGAGGGTTTACCGTTAGAAGATTGTTGGCAGTTGCTGGAGACAGAACTTGAACGCGCCTTGACTTCTGAGGAACGGCTTGCGGCTCAATCTTTGTGGCAAAAGTTAGCGGGTCATCCTTTGCAGTTACGTCAAGCTGTTGCTCCGATTAAAGCTAATCAGCAGTCTTTCATTGCTCTGGTGGAAGCACAAACAACTTCTGAGAAGTCTGAACAGCCATGGTTGCAGAAAATAATCGAGATCTTGCCGCGATCGCACCGACGCTTACTTGCGCTTTTGGCTGCTCTCGGTGGGTTGGCACTGACGGTAAAACAAGCTTTTGGTCTGTCTCATATTCCCGATGCCGAGGAAATTCTTCGGGAGCTACAGAACTGGCACTTGGTCAAGCAGAAGGCGATCGCCAACGAAACAGGCTATCAACTTTGCCCCAATCTTATGGACATTTGCCAACAAACCTCACAACCGGATTCTTGGTTAAACATTGCTGTTGAATACTTTACCCAAAGCACGGAGCCTTATTCTCTCAGCGAAAGTGCAGAGCTTCTACAATATCTGGCGGACTGGACGTTCCAATCAGGTCAATGGCAAGCTTGCTTAGATCTGAGTCGGCTTGTAGAGGGCTTTCTTTCCTTACAAGGGCGCTGGGGGAAGTGGCAGCATATCCTAGAGCAAAGTCTTGCAGCCGCTCAACATCTTGGTGATAGCGCCGCTGAAGCTTGGTCGTTACACCAACTCGGAACCCAGGCTTTGGGGGAAGGGCATTTTAGTTTGGCTGAGACTTTACTCACCCGGGCACTACATTTACGCATCAGTTTAGGGGATGAAGCGGGTGCTGCCGTCACACGTCACAATCTAGGATTATTGCTGCCTCCCTTGATTTCTGCTGATGATCTAGGTTTTTTCAAAAAGTTGTTTCGTTTCAGGACAGCTCTATGGGCAATTGGAGGGACTGCTATGCTAACGGGGGCAGCGATCATGGTTTTCCCTCTGATTTTTGGCGAAAAACCGGAAGCCATGCTTGATTTGAGTGCGACAACCCTTGAGTTTGGAGAGCAGCAGTTGGCTACTGCCAGTCAACCGAGGACAATTACCCTGGAGAATAATAGCGAGATTCCTGTGGTTTTGGATTCGCTTGTGGTGAGTGGCAATGATCAGGATTTTAGTTTTACTGAAAATTGCATATCCAAGAGTCGCTTAGAGCTTGAAGAAACTTGTGAAGTTGAGATTATTTTTAGACCAAATACCCTTGGCGATCGCCGTGCGAAGATTCAGATTAGCGCGAATGGAAAAAACTATGTTGTGCAACTGAGCGGCTCTGGAACCCAAAAACTTGTACCGAGCATTAGCCTAAAGCCAACAAATTTAGAGTTTCAAAAAGTTGTCATTGAGCAATCTAAAACATCAGACGTGACCATTATCAATGGTGGGAATGCGCCTTTAAGTTTGAAGCGTTGGGAATTTACTGGCGACCATATAACTGATTTTGCTGATTTACCATCGGACTGTGAACAAAAAACATTACAACCCTCAGAAACTTGTACCATCACCATTCGCTTTACACCAGCCAAAGTGGGCGATCGCCAAGCATTGTTAACCATTTTCAGTAATACTAAAGAAGCAACCATACCCCTCAGTGGCATTGGGGGAAAAGCAGATGCACAACCGAAAAAAGATGACTTGAAAACACCCGAAAACAACCCACCACCCCCCTCGAATCCAACACCTATTGCAAACTCAGATGAGGTGACAATTGAAGTAGGAAAATTCGTTGAAATTTCAGTTTTAGCTAATGATAAAGGCGAAGAATTAAGCATCCTAAATTTTGATAAAACAACAGAGAAATTTGGAGCTATCATCAGTCAAGATCAAGATAATGATAAAATTTTGACATATTATCTTCCAAAAAGTGATATTAATCCAACCAAAGAAACATCTGGAAATGAAGATCAATTTACCTATACTGTCATAGATAAAAACGGTAATACAAACGAAGGAACAGTCATCATCACGCTTAAAGATCCTACCGAACCAATCCCTCCCGTAAATGCAATTGATTATGAAGTCGATCTTAATTATCCAGCAACATCGATAGACATCAATATCCTCAGTGATAATCAAGAAAATGGACTTGAAATTGTATCCATTGAAGATCTAGATCCAAATGATGGTGGGGGAACTTTAACCAACAACAAAAAGACTGTGACTTATACTCCACCAAATCCAGAATTCACAGGTCAAGATTTATTTTCATATAGTATTAAAGGTGAAAATGGTGAGGATTCAGCTCTTGTCATCATTAATGTCACAGGAGCAAAACCTGTTGCAAACGATCACAGTGTAAGCACTCAAATTGGTATTTCTGTCGTTATTCAGATCTTCAAAGATAATCAAAGAGATGGACTCGAGATTGTTTCAATCGATGGAGTTGATGCCAATTTAGAAAGTGTGAAGATCAATAATGAAGATGGCACTATTACTTATAAACCTAAATCAGAAAAAGCCATTGGTGAGAGGACTTTTACCTACACTGTTCAAAACAAATATGGTGTAAAGTCTGAGCCTGCTAAAGTGACGGTAACAATAAAGCCTATATTTATACCAGAGTTTATTTTTGATCCAGTAATTATTCAGCCATCATTAAATGGACTAATATAAAAAACATGATCTCTAGTTAAAGAATACAATTAATTTGTTTTAATTCGCAATTCATCAAAAACAATTCTGGTAAAACAATGTCTGAACAATCTCCTAACAATATCCATATCAGTATCGGCGGCGATCAGAGTGGTCAGTTTGCCCTTGGCGATAATAATACCCAACAGAGCACAACACTAATCAACTCACAAAATACTGC
>JBIKYI010000385.1:0-3779 GCA_044355355.1 Limnothrix sp.
GCGCCCGATGCTGAAGAGTTAACGGGGGTGATGCTAGAACTGGGGCGGCGATCGCGGGGGTTATATCCCGAATGGTCACAGAAAATTGAACAACTCAGCGGCATGGATGTCGGTTATTTACCCTGTGGCATCATTGCGCCCCGTTACCAAACGCCATCAAATACAGCGCCCCAGCAACAATCGATTTGGCTAGACAAGACGCAACTTGCCCACTATCAGCCCGGACTTGGGGAAGAGGTAGTCGGTGCATGGTGGCATCCCGAAGATGGACAAGTCGATAACCGCAAGTTGACCCAGGCTTTATTACAAGCTGCGCAAGGTCTCGGCGTAAAACTTCAGGAAGGCATAACGGCATTAGGCTTACAACAACAGCAGGGCAAAATCCAGGCAGTCCAAACCGATCACGGTAGCTTCCAAGCGGATCATTATGTTCTCGCGGCGGGTTCCTGGTCGGCACAATTAACGCCCCTCCCTGTGTATCCCATTAAGGGGCAAATGTTGGCACTCCAAATGTCAAGTCCTGACTGTCTGAACCGGGTATTATTTGGCGATGGTCTGTATTTAGTGCCCCGCAAAGATGGCACACTCATCGTCGGTGCAACCTCGGAAACGGTGCAATGGCAGCCCCATAACACCCCCAGCGGCATTCAATATTTACTCGATGGCACAGTACGTCTGTTACCCCAGGCAAAGGACTGGGCGATTAAAGAATTTTGGTGGGGTTATCGTCCAGGAACGCCCGATGATTTGCCGATTTTGGGACAGTCCCCCTGTGAAAATTTGACCTATGCGACGGGGCATTATCGCAATGGCATTTTGTTGGCTCCCATCACGGCAAAATTCATTGCTGATTTACTCCAAGGCAAGGCGGATCCCCTCCTCGCTCATTTTTCCCATACACGTTTTCTAGAGCAAAACCTAGATCAAAAATCTATGCAACCCGTTTTCGCGCAACCTTTGTCCACCACTCCGCAATCTGAGATCCCATCTGAGTCACTAGGCACGATTCCGGCGGATGATCAGTTGGTCATTGCAGGGCGTACCTTTCGATCACGCTTAATGACGGGCACGGGTAAATATCCTTCGATCGCCGCGATGCAGCAAAGTGTTGAAGCCAGTGGTTGCGAGATTGTGACGGTGGCAGTGCGTCGTGTGCAAACCAATGCGCCTGGTCACGAGGGTTTGGCGGAAGCATTGGACTGGACAAAAATTTGGATGTTGCCCAATACTGCGGGTTGTCAAACTGCCGAGGAAGCGATTCGGGTGGCGCGTCTCGGTCGGGAAATGGCGCGTTTGTTGGGGCAGGAAGATAATAATTTTGTGAAACTCGAAGTGATTCCCGATGCGAAATATTTGTTACCTGATCCGATTGGAACCCTTGAGGCGGCGGAACAACTCGTTAAAGAAGGCTTTGCGGTGTTGCCATATATCAATGCAGATCCCCTCTTGGCTAAACGTTTAGAGGAAGTCGGTTGCGCTACGGTGATGCCGCTGGGTTCGCCGATTGGTTCGGGTCAAGGGATTCAGAATGAGGCAAATATTCGCATTATCATCGAGCAGAGTAATGTACCTGTTGTGATTGATGCGGGGCTTGGTTCGCCGAGTGAGGCTGCCTATGGGATGGAATTAGGAGCCGATGCCCTATTAATTAATTCGGCGATCGCCCTGGCTCAGAATCCGGTGCAGATGGGGCGGGCGATGGGTTTAGCGGCTGAAGCGGGACGGTTGGCTTATCTCGCGGGACGGATACCTGTGAGAAGTGTGGCGATCGCCAGTTCACCCCAAACCGGAACGATCACTTCTGCAAAAACAATGTAACTTCTCCCCTAAATTTAGATCCCCGACTTCTTCAAGAAGTCGGGGATCTGGGCTACTCAAGGAATCGCTGGAGGGAATCGGGGTTGTTGATGCCTTCGAGGATGGCGAAAATAATCATTGAATCTTCCTGATCCAAGCCAAATTTGTTCAATCGCCGCGACAAGATTGCCATAACCTCTCTGCACAAGATTGGCTAAACGTTCATCCATTTGTTGACGGGCTTCTGGATCAACTGTTGCCATGACAGCCCCAACAATCACCTGAGCAAATTTCTGTAATTCATACTGAGTTCCGGCATAGGCGGCGCGGGATGCACGGGCGAGGCGACGATACTCCTTACTCTGCGCCAAATCCCCTTGCTTCTCGGTAATCTGTGCCAAGAGTTCGTAGGTTTTCCAAATTTCAGAGGCAGCCGGATCAAGGGTTTTGCAAATAGCAAGAGCTTCTTCGGCAAGTTGTCGCGCTTCGGGGAGTCGTGCCGGATCGCCTTGCAGCAAATTAGCGAGGTTATTGAGTGAATTAGCCGTATTGATCAAATCACCATCAACTTTTCGACCTGCATCAATAGACTTTCTGTACCATTCCTCAGCCTCAGGCAACTTTCCCGCCCCTTTACAAACCAACGCCAAATTATTCCAAGAAGCGGCTGCACCATTATTCCCTGCAATTAATCCCTGTTGTTCTCGAATCGCCGCCGATCGCCTGTAATGTTGTTCCGCCGCCTCCCACTGCTGCGACTCCTCAAAGACCCTCCCCAGTTGATGCCAAATCACGGCTTCCGATGCGGGTTCGTTCAACTGTTGAAAAATTTTCAGTGCTGCTTGATATCGTTCCAAAGCATCTTGCCGATCGCCCTCCATCATTGCCAAAGTTCCAAGCTGCCCATTTGTAACCGCAATTCCCCGCTGATCATTCGATTCACGTTTAAATTCAAGCGATCGCTCATAGGCAGACCGCGCCGCTCCAAAATCCCCTAAATGTCTTAGCACAGTCCCCAAATCTGTATTTAAAGCACCGATTTGCTGTTTTACCCCGTCCGTTTTCTCCAACTGTTCCCCCACCGCAATCCCTTGCCGATAGAGTGCCGCCGCCTGTGCCGCCTGCCCCGCCGACGCAAAACACCGCCCCAAACGATTCAGCGTTAAACACAGTCGATAGCTCGGTTCTTCCCCAAGTTGCCCAAGGATACCCGAAAAAATCTCCGCCGCCGCCTGTAGCTGCCCTTGCTGCCACAGTTGTTCCCCCAGATTGCTCTGCGCCACAAACCACTGCTCCGATCCCACTGCCCCCAGATGTTGCGTTTGCTCTGTCAGTTGCTGGCGATCCTTGTTCATCCCAAAATTGTTCAGAAACTTGCAGACATTATCAACAAAATCCACCGCATAGTCCGTCTCCACCGCCAAAGCCCCCCGCACCCCATAGAGCAAATTCGGCAGTTCCCGCATGGCTATAGCCCGCGCTTCATAGGGATTTTTTTGATCTTCAAAATACAAATACCGCGACAACTGATAGTACCGTTCCCGATGCCGCTCTACTAACTCCCCCCTTTTTAACCGGAGCTTTAGTGAGGAGGGTTGGGGGGGATCTCCTCCCTCATCCCACAGAGCCGGAGCCAACGTCGGATGAAACTTCAAATACGGCACAGAAATATTCGGCAAATGCTCCAGCGTCATCAACCCCACTGCCACCAAAGCCTGTTTCAATTCCTGCCAAGTCGATTCATCTAACCCTTCCGCCAGTTTCATTTCGGGATTTTTTTCTAGAATTTCTGTAATTCCGTCGCTCTGTTCTTCAGCGAGTTGTCTAAGTTGTTGAACAA
Source organism: Limnothrix sp. (assembly GCA_044355355.1). Classification (GTDB taxonomy): domain Bacteria; phylum Cyanobacteriota; class Cyanobacteriia; order Cyanobacteriales; family MRBY01; genus MRBY01. The sequence goes on from JBIKYI010000385.1 coordinate 3,638, forward strand.
ATTCATCAGGAAATTCCATGCCGTCAGGTAACTCTAAACCTATGGCTCGACCAATTTCTAGAGGATCGCAATTTTCTAAAGCTTGTTTTAATTTTCGCAATTGAGCAATTTGGGGATCTTCATCAACCTTTCCCAAGCCTGT
>JBIKYI010000387.1:0-3775 GCA_044355355.1 Limnothrix sp.
ATAATCCCCACCCGAAAACCAACCAATGCCGCCGCCAAGGTTGCTGCCACCTGGGGCATCGACAGTGACCACATCGTCAAGGCTTCCGCCCAACTGTAACGGTACATTTGTTTGGCGATCGCCGCAGCCACAAACTTAGAGCCAATTAAACCCGCCACAATGCTAAACGTCAACGGGAATTGATAGACCAAATGATCGACAAAAGCCTGAACATCTAGTAGTAAACCCATCCCCACAAAGAAGAAAGGAATAAACAAATTACTCCCGACAAACTCGATTTTTTCCTCAACAGGACTACGACCCACCACATCATTAATCGCAAGCCCTGCCAAGAAAGCACCAATAATTTTTTCGACATTAATAAATTGTGCACCCACCGCTGCAATAAATACAGCCAAAAGAATAAATAAAAATTGATTCCCTTCATCATTACTATTATGCTTAAAAAAGACCCGACCCAGCCAAGACAAACCGAATAAGACTAGTAGTCCATAAGCAAATAGCAAAAATAATTGCAACGTTAAAAAGCCAACTGAAAATTCTCCTTGGTGAATCGAAACACAAATCGCCAACACCAGCAGAGCAGAAATATCAGTAAAGATTGTTGCCCCAATGGTTACAGTCACGCTTTCATTACTCAAAATGCCGAGACGAGTAATGATCGGATAACCCAATAGGGTATGGGATGCCAGTAAAGAACCAATTAAAATTGCAGCATTCCAACCAAGATTAAAAAATAAACCGATGCTAATTCCCGTGATAAAAGGAACAAGAAAAGTTAAAATTCCAAACCCAAGAGATCGGTGTCTTGTTTTCCTAAATTCATCCAGATTAATCTCTAAACCCGCTACAAACATGAGGTATATCTTGCCAATTTCTGATAATAAAACAATAGTTTCACTATCTGGATCCAATAAGCCTAAAGCATTTTTTCCTAAAATAATGCCCGCAAATAATAAGCCAACCAACCCAGGGAGATGAATTTTCTCAAAAATAGGTGGAATTGTGAGGGAAACAAGCAGTAGTAAGGTAAAAGAAAAAATCGGATTGCCGATTAGATAAGAAACGGATTCAGCGAGCATACTGATGACAATCGACATAAGGGAAAGAGTTAGTCATCAAGTTTAACTGAATTATTAGATCATTAGATCTATTCCCCCTGAACTTTTCCAAAATTGTTCTTGGATCTCCTTTAAATGCTAGGCGAAGGTTTCTTGAATTTTCATTACCTAACGGATGGGCGATCGCCAAATATACTCCTTTAGAGAGAGCTGCAAATTTCCAATGTATTCCCTCTTTTTCCCCGAAAACGATACAATCGTAATCATTCGTTACATAATAGCAGCGTTAAACACGATGGTAAAAACTGTTGAAATTTACACTTGGAGTACCTGTCCCTTCTGCATTCGAGCCAAGCATCTCTTAGATCACAAAGGTGTAACCTATACCGAATACTGTATCGATGGCGATCGCCAAGCCCGTGCAGCCATGACCGAACGAGCCAAAGGTCACAGCAGTCTCCCCCAAATTTTTATTGACGATCAGCACATTGGCGGTTGCGATGATCTCCACGAATTAGAATACCAAGGCAAATTAGACCAACTCCTCACCCAGGCTATCTAATGGTTACATTTTTGAGGCTTTCAAATACCCTTCACTGTGTTAGTTTAGGGTATTTTTTCGATCCGAAATACCATCAAAAAAGCGAAAAACAAAAATAAAACCAAGCATTCCCCCACAAAGATAGAAAGACATTAATCAAACATTAATAACATTAATCAAAGAAAAATAGCCGATTTCATCACCATGGCAAAAGTTTGCATATATCCACTAGACATTCACCTCCAGACCCTTGATCAAGAGACCCTTTTAGACTCCTTAAAACGTGCCAAAGTTGTATTAGAAGCCATCTGTGGTGGCAAAGGATACTGCGGGACTTGCCTAGTGCAAATCATTGGCGGACAAAGCCAACTCACGCCTGTCACAGAACAAGAAATGAGAATTCTCGAAAATCTCGGTAAATCCAGCCAAGATTATCGTCTCAGTTGCCAAGTCAAAGTAAACAATGGCATGGAAGTAAGTTGCCAACTCCCCACTCCCGCCCTCGTTAAACTGGTACAAATCTTTGAGCGCCTTAAAAATCGTTACGCCCCCCGCGATATTTTGCACCCCACCAGCGGCGAATTACTCGTACCCCAAGGCGGAGTTGTCACCCAAGCAGTCCTAGAAAAGCTACTGAGCGCCTAGCCATTCACCACCAAAACAACCCTAGTTATATTTAGATTACGCAGAAGTTAAGTTTTATTGAAAAGATCCTGGAGATGTTAAGGAGTCTGTATTTTTCGTGTTATGTTGTTGTTCCATAACGGCTTTTTGACATTCTTTCTCAATCACTCTTTGACTGTGACACATGCAAATAATTCACAGATTAAAAGACGAGTCCATATGCTTTGCGTATTGCTTCTAGGCATGGTCAAAAAATAAATATAAAGCGCCAATTCAGGTTGCCCCTGCCCCGGCGATCGCCTCTTTTGCTGGTCGTCAAACATCTGAAACCCTAGAGATCGACTGCCAGATGTCTGCAAAATACCCGTTAAAATTACTATTAGCAGAAGATAATTTGATGAACCAAGAAGTGCTCTCCAGTATCTTGGATGCCCTCGGTTATAAAGTTGATATTGTTAATAACGGACTGGAAGCGGTAGATGCTGCGAGTACACATAATTATGATGTAATTTTTATGGATGTACATATGCCAACTATGGATGGTTTAGAAGCATCGCAACGGATTTTAAAAAAACTAAATCCTGCCCCACAAATTATTGCGATGACAGCGGATATTTTTCCTGAAAATCTCCAGAAATTCCAAGAAAAAGGCATTATCGATACTGTTTTTAAGCCTGTGGAAATTCCAGATTTGATTAAGGCTTTAAAGCGATGTTATGGGCGACTCTGAGTAGTCTGAGTAGACAATAATCAAAATCGACTTTTTTTGACTACCCATTCACCTGTGATGGGATCTCGATAGGTGGTGAATGGGGATTTTTTAAGATTGGGATTACAAGGGATTGCCATTATTTTACCTTGATAAATTACCTAGATGAATTACGTTTTAAGGAATACTTCACGAAATATCTTTAGCAAAAAAGTTTGAGTTTGACTAGGGGTTTATAGGTGGTGCAAATATAGGACGGCATCGCTGGGTTCAAATTGTACTGGTTGGCGATCGCCCGGTTCTGTCATGAACGATTGAGCAAGATAATATTCTACAGAATTGACCTCAGGAAAATCGAAGCTTAGTTCGTAAGAAATGCAAAAAAATTCTTTGAGGTTGGTGACGAAGTTCATGGTGATTACCAGAAAAAATTGTTGTGTGTTCTCGATGTCTTTAGTATCCCTCTGGAGCTAATGAATTGCCGTGATGTAATCGTTCTGTTTGGGGTGAATCTCGTCAGACAAAGCGCTGTTACAAATTACATGAAGATGATGATCTCACTCTGGTCAAAGTGTGATGATTGTCACTTAATGACGGTCACTTGGGGCGATCGCCGACAGACTTTATACCGGAACGATCTCGATTACAAACCATGTCGCTAATTGCCTCTATATTTGGGCTTCCGCTTATCCTGAGGGATATGATCGATGCAGTTAATAGTGAGTTAATAGTTGAAGCCAATGATTTTTGACACCGCTAATTTGGGTTATTGGATCCTTCTAGGGACAGGGGTATTGCTTTATGTTTTCGTCATTCTCTCTGGGGGAGGGGATGATGATG
>JBIKYI010000389.1:0-3771 GCA_044355355.1 Limnothrix sp.
TCGTGGGGTACACCCATAATGGCGACATCATATTCACCAACTTTGCGCACATCCTCAACGTAGGGCGCTTTCAGGAATGTGTTGATACCTGCATAGTGGGGGAGTTCGCCACGGGAAAAGGTAGGAATGCTGCGATCTTTAATGCTGGCGGCGGCTTCAAGTCCGAACTCTAAACCTTTGTCTACTTCCTGTTGCCATCCGGTGAGGGGGAGGCGTTTTTCTCTTTCGAGGGCTTCTTGGGCTTCGCTGGGGGAACGAAAATCGGGTTGATCACTCATGGCTACAGCACATTGCTTGGGACGAATAGGTTAACGATATCAGGAATGGGAGGGATCGCTTCATTCCTGTAAGATTGCTTTGCATCCTAGGGGGTTGGCGCTATTTCTGCGGGTTCATCTCGCATGAGCTGCATCACATGATATTTGTAGTCTAAAAATTCGGGCGATCGCTTAATTTCATAACCATGTTTGGCTGGAAAATTGACGATCAGCTCTTCTTTAATTCTGCCAGGATGGGCTGCCATCACATAAATTCTTTGTCCCAGAAAAATAGCTTCTTCGACATCATGGGTAATGAGCAAAATGCTAGTTTTTGTTTGCTCCCAAATTTCGAGCATAAACTGCTGCATATTCTCTTTGGTCAAAACATCCAAAGCGCCAAAGGGTTCATCCATTAATAAAATCTTGGGTTGTGAAGCTAAAGCCCTGGCGATCGCCACCCGTTGTTTCATGCCTCCGGAAAGTTGTTTGGGTAATGCTTCTTTAAATAAACCTAAACCGACAACATTAAGGTAATAATGTGCCCGTTCATGGCGCTCTTTTTTGGAAACACCTTGCAGTTTTAACCCAAAAGCGACGTTATCTAAAACTGAGAGCCAAGGATACAAAGTATATTGCTGAAAAACCATGCCACGATCCGCACCGGGACCAATAATTTCTTGCTGATCGACTAATATTTGTCCTGTACTGGCACTTTCTAGACCTGCGATAATCCGCAACAAAGTCGATTTCCCAGAACCCGATGCCCCGACGACACAGACAAATTCCCCCCCTTCCACATGGAGATTGACCTCCTGTAGGGCAGTGATTTTGCCATGACGAGTCTGAAAATATTTATTCAGTTGATTGACTTCTAAATGCATAATTTTTCTAGTCTATAGACCAGCGACAAAGGAACCGTTGTAACCAGATAAAACAAAGATCAATGAGCAAACCAATCAGACCAATTACGATTAATCCAGCAAAGATTTGATCGGTATTTAAAAATCTTTGGGCAACGCTAATTCTTCGACCCAAACCTTCCGTTGCTGCCACTAATTCCGAGACAATTACCAGGTTCCAGGATGCAGCAATATTCACACGACAGGCATCAATAATTTTGGGCAAAATATAGGGAAAAATGACTTTGACGACAACCTGAGGTCGCTGTCCACCAAGGGTATAGGTCGCTTCAATGAGTTCTTTCGGGACAAATTTTACCGCATCCATAATCATTAAAGTATTGAAAAATAATGTTCCAATAAAAATGAGTAGGACTTTCGGAATTTCCCCTACGCCAAAATAGAGCACCAAGAGAGGAATAAAAGCAGGGGCAGGCATGTAGCGTAAAATGCCAATAATCGGTTCAAATAATGCCCGAATACTGCCAAATGTCCCCATCATAATACCCAGGGGAATGGATACAATGACGGCAAGAATAAAACCAATTAAAACCCGTAAAACGCTGTAAATAATGTCTTTTTGGAGATCGCCACTGCCCCATAAATCGGCGATCGCCTGCCAGACTGCCATGGGTGAAGGTAAAAAGAGCGGTTTAACCCAACCTTGACTACTTACCACTGCCCATAAAACTAAGGGCGTAATAATTGAAATCGCCATCAACATCCAACGAAGATTTTGGGGGATACCTGAGGTAATATCCCAAAATATCGAAGGTTTTAACATGCGTGGTGGACGTTCAGAAATGGGGGTGTTTGTCATGGCGATCGCCAAATATAAGGTTTAATCAAAGGTTCTTCCATAGAGGAAGAATGTTAATAAAATTAGGGTTGTTTTTCGCTATAGGCTTTAACAAAAGAAGCATCAAATAAATTGCTCACATCTGCCGGAGCTTTGATTAAACCTGCGTCCACGAGAAAAGTGTTAATTTCCTTGGCTGCATAGCTTAAAGAGGTCATATTCGCTTCCGTGGAATCAAATGCTTTGAGGTTATCTTCGAGACTAAAGATAGTCGTGCCAGCATCATATTCTTTATATTCATCCACAGAAACATTGGCTCTTTTTGCCATAATTTCCACAGCTTCTTCAGGATTTTCTTTGATAAAATCGAGCGTTGCAAACCAGGTGTCAATCAAGCCTTGCACTGCCTCTGGATTCTCTTTGATGAGGTCACGACTCACCACTAAATGATCGGGAATTGCACCGGGAAAATCCTTCGAGGAAATTAATGTTTTGCTGCCTTCCCTCTGTAAAGCCTGGGTTGTGAAGGGTGCAAAAGCCCCCACTGCATCCACTTGTCCTGCGACAAATGCGGCGGCAGCGGCTCCTGTTTCCAGGGGTTTAATATTCACATCGGCGGCGGTCATGCCTTCTTTTTTTAAGGCAAGTAATAGGAGGAAATGATCAACGGTTCCTTCTTCAATGGCGATCGCCTTTCCCTTGAGATCCGCAACGGTTTTAATCTCATCACTGACAATAATTTGATCATTGCCTGTGGAGTTATCATTAACCAAAACGATCACCTGATCTGCCCCTGCCGCAACGGAACTAATCGTGTCATTTAAGGTTTGAGTATTCGCATCTAATTGACCCGCCGCAAACGCATTAATCGAATCTAGATAACCATCAAACCAAGTTAATTTAACATCGACACCATTCGCCTCGAATAATCCTTTTTCCTCTGCAATTTGCCAGGGAAACCAACCGGGCCAAGCACTAAAGCCGAGGGTTACTGTCTCCATTTCCGGAGTTGGTGTTGCGGTATTTTCTGTTGGTGCTGGGGCATTTTGACAGCCTACGGTCAGGGCAAGACCCGCACAAAATAGGGCAGGACGGATTAAGACTTTTGGCAGTTTTAACATAGGAATAGGAAACTTGAATAAACACTAAGAGATCGTTGCACGATCAATGAAGATCGGGCGATCGCCACTGTCTGTTGTTTATCCTTGTTTCCTGATGTTTATGCTGTAACTTTCATTACATCTTCCTTGAGAGAGAGATTACGAACCCACTCATACCAAGCCTCTAAACCTTCGCCTGTTTGAGCAGAAACCGGAATAATGGTAGCGTGACTGTTCATCTGTCGCACATTATCAATCATGCGTTGCACACTGATATTCAGATGCGGAATGAGGTCAATTTTTGTGATTAATAAACAATCCGCTTCCTGAAACATGACGGGATATTTTAACGGTTTATCTTCCCCTTCCGTCACACTTAACAGGGCAACTTTGGCATGTTCTCCTACTTCAAATTCTGCGGGACAAACGAGATTACCCACATTTTCCACGAGCAACAAATCGAAAATATTCGGGTCATAATCATGTTCTAAACGATGCAGTCCACCCGCAACCATCTTGGCATCGAGGTGACAGGAACGTCCCGTATTAATGGGAATCACAGGCACACCATACTCCCGTAGGCGATCGGCATCTAGCTCTGTGGTCATGTCTCCTTCAATCACCGCGATTTTAAGTTGATCCTTCAGGGCAGCTAGGGTTTTTTCGAGGAGAACCGTTTTCCCTGCGCCGGGGCTACTCATCACATTGAGGCA
>JBIKYI010000388.1:0-3771 GCA_044355355.1 Limnothrix sp.
TCTCGCAATTCGCGGCGGATAAGGTTAATCTGATGCATGAGGGTCTGATTGATTTGTCGTAATTTCTATCAAACCCTCTTCTCCTCTTCTTTTCCAGTCTTTTGTCCTAGTAGTTAGAATCCCATGTCAAAGTTCCTAATTTTGAACATCTGACTATTCACGCTATTCATGGTTCAACCTACGTCAGAATAATGCGTTTCATGACATCCTGATTGCTTTCATTCTAGGTTAAGGCGGTCAAACAAAAGATATAAATCCAATGGATTTTTGTATTAACTCAATATCTCTACAACTATCTCTTTAATTTAAGCGCGAACGCTTAATATTTTTTTGCATTCAATTGTGAAACTTATTGATTTTGCAATTTTCTTATGCTTTGGAAAGACGAATTGTCAGCACCAATAAACTCAATCCAAAGGGAAAAGAAATAATACCCAACCCCAAGGGAACACAAGTACCAAAATTGCTCCCTGGTTTTAGCCGGCTAGAGTTCGGGTCACGGGGATCCTAATACACAACTACTGGACTGCCGATTGGGTAGTCATTTCGGGCGGCGGCGATCGCCTCACTGCGGTCTTGGTATCTTTTGCTAGCGGTCGAACCATCCCCTAGAGAATGGCGATCGCCTTGATAGGATTGACCAACGAATACCAAAAAGGCATCAGGCTAAATCACCTAGGGTTAAAAGGGCTGAAAAAATCAAATTTATTCGATATTGGATGAGGTAATGATTGGTGATCTTGAGCGTTATTTGTGGGATTCAAAATTGATATTTTTATCTCTATGTTTCTAGCTATATTTCTAGCTTTAGCAAATGAACAATATGATTTAAAACTCTGCACAATCTCTGCAAAATAGCACTCAAAATCTCAAACACAGTGGCAACAGTATATCAATCTTGTCCATTCGAGTTGCACCTGTAAGGGCGATCGCCAATCTCTTGACACAAGGGTGGAGATGAATTGTCCTAATTCACCCCTCAGCCCCATCACTCGCCCCATTTTAATTCAACTTTAAGCTACCAACCTTAAGCTGCACCGAGACGCATTTTCACCCAGTCCTTAATGATATCAAGCATACTTAAGCCACCATTAAAGAAGACATAAATTACAGACACCATAATCACCGCAATCAACAGGGAAAAAATCACCCCAGCGGCACTAATTAGCCCATCATCTTCCTGGAGACCAAAGGCAGTTAAAAACACGCCCATCGCTGGCAATGTATTGGTTCCGGGAATAGGACATGCCATGGAAATTGCCATCAAACAGATGGTGAGTCCCATGATGGTGCGTCCCAGTTGAGTTTGGCAGACAACGGGGAAACGGGGGTGGGCGATCGCCTCAACCTTACGCAACCAAGGCAAACCCATCGTTAAAATCCCCTGCACCTTCTCCGTTTTGATCGTTTTCCGTTGCCAAGACAGCGGTAGCCATAACTCCTTACGTCCAATCACCAATTGCATCGACACTAAAAAGATCGCAATCCCAAACGGCACAGAATAACCAACGGCAGGCAAAGGCAAGGCAGAGGGGAAGGCAAGCAACAATAAAACCACCCCAAAAACTTTTTCCTCCGCTAGGGCAATCACCTGTGCCAAACTCACCGTTTCACCACGGTCTTCTTCAAAAAAATAACGTTGTAATTCCTGGGAAAGGCGTGCCATATTGTTATCCAAGATCAAGAGAATAGCTCAATGAGGATAACTTAATCCTGCACCATTAGGCGATGAATTTTAGATAATAAATTTAGTTATAAATCTAGGCAATTGATTCTAAGCGATTAACTTCCATTCCAAAACTACCGGGGCGGGAATTTTTAAAATTGTGGCTTGCTTCGTCGGGATTTCCAGCACTAATGGTTCATCCGAGGGGAGTTGGGGCAAAATATCGGTCAAATCGTACTGCCCCACATTTGCCGCCGGAGCCTGGTCTGGAAATTGATCGATCGCCTGGAAATCCTGTTGGGTTTTGGTGCGTAAAATGAGCGGGTCGGGATGGTGAAACACAATCTGCCCAGGGAAACCGACCAACCGCAATTCCACATGACTGACTTCCTGGTCGGTGACTTCTTTAAATAAAACCACTTGCCAAGCATGGCGATCGATATCCCGCAGCGATTGTCGAGATTGATAGGTAATCTGCCCCGGCGCAAATTCGTGGTTTAGTACTTCCGCCTCACTGGATTCCGTCCACAGGTAACCACCACAGAGCAGCAACATAATCAGACTCATGCAGATCCATACAGTGCCTAGCATCCTGAGGGGGCGCAGTACCAGACCATGTTTAATCAAATTTGTCAGAGTCATGATCTCTGTCCACATTACGAAATACATACTCCCATTCATCGTATCTCTACCGCACAAAAATGCCTAAAAAATTACTATTTATTTAACTGTTGATTGAACTGATTCTCTAAACGACACTTTGAGCAATGAGTATCAAACAGACAAAAGAATAAAGGCAAAATCAAGATTAAATCACCTCTCTTGCTTGCTCAATAATCAGTCAATTTATTTCATTATTTCATACGAATCGGTAACTTAGGAATTAACATCGGTACATGTTTTTGATAAGTACGATAGGATTCCCCATGGATCTCAATTAAATCTTTTTCCTCCCATTGAATCGCCGCCAAAATATAAACAGTCAAACCCATAGCAAAAATCAAATGTGAAATCGTCATCGAAGGTGTAAACCACATTCCCATCAAAAATCCCACATACAAAGGATGCCGAACAATACGATATAAAATTGGTGTTTCAAAAGTAATCTGTGTATATTCCTTCCCTTGAAAATGCAGAAAGACTTGCCGCAAACCAAATAAATCAAAATGATTGAGCGAAAAAGTAGCTACTAAAACTAACAACCACCCCGAGGCATTTAATCCATAGAATAAATAAAAAATAAGAATATTTTCAATTTGCCAAATCTGCACTCCCAGCGGTTGCCAAAACAGCATTAATATAACTAAGCAAAGACTTGATAACAAAACATAAGTACTTCGCTCTATTCCCGTCGGAATAATTTTTGTCCATATTTGCTTGAATTTTGGACGTGCCATACCACTATGTTGTAATCCGAATAAGAGCAATAATAAAACATTAATCAGTAACCCATATCGCCAATCAATGATACGTGCAGAATCTAATGTTTTTGGCAAGAAAATATTATTGATAAAAGCGATAAAATAGAGAAAAATCACCAAGAAATTCAAATAGCAGATTACGCCGTAAATCAAAGTACTAATCCGACCTAGTGGGTTATTCAGTTGATGATTCATAACTTTTGAGTATTACCTTGCAGCGATGGCTTCTGTGTTGATAGTCACCAGTTGGTCGTAACGAAGCGCTTGGTGCTGGAGTAATACAACTAACAATTCTCTAAAGATAGCAGTCAGTTTGAACATAAGTATTTCTTTGTAAAGAAAAAAAATCTAAAGAATTGGAACTATGTTTGGGTCGTTTATCGTAGTTAAGAAAAGCTGAGTAAAAGCATTGTTAAGCCAAGGGGAAAATGCCGATCGCCCAGCTTAAAGACAAGAAATTCAATAATCGGTAGTCCTAAAGGGACAAGGATTCATTGTAGTGATGGATAAAAAGCCAGATAGCTCCGATGTGATTCTCTACCTTCTTGGAGAAAGACAAGGTTTTTCGTACCGCCAATTCAAATCTGAAGTGCAACAGGTTCTGATGATGACAGCAAGAATACTTCACTCGGAGTGCGATAGTCAAGCGATTTTCTTGGTCGATTATTAATTAAATCTACCACC
>JBIKYI010000391.1:0-3751 GCA_044355355.1 Limnothrix sp.
AACAAGCCTTTCCCACTGTACCCAAGCGAGGTAATAAATGCAAAAACAACGCGCCAAATACTAAAAAAATGACAAAGGACGCATACAAAATAAGTAACTGATTCATTGCTTAAACATCCTGAAATCTGCGTAGAGATTTACTTAGAGACGAAATCATAGGGTTTATTCTTTATGATTGCCTTCACTCTAGCTCAGCTTTTCTAAAGTCTTTCTAGATGTTCTTAAGTCTTTTCACAAAGTTACATTAATTAGAGATTTTTTCGTCATCTGTTGGGAAATACAACCGATTTCTGTGCTGTAATGATACTCCATTTTTTGTAATTCCATCAGACAATCTGCTGTTTGTTCAGGGGCGATCGCCGCTAAGAGTCCCCCCGATGTTTGCGGATCAAAAAGTAATTCATATTGTGGTGATAGTCTTGTTTTCATTTCTGCCTGAATAAACTGCTCTGCGGTATGATTTTGTGGGGTGAGGGAACTCGTAAAACCCTTTTCGATTGTTTGTTTTGCTCCATCAAGAATCGGTACTTGATCGAGATACAATTCGGCAGAAAATCCGGTAGGTTGCAACATTTCTAATAGATGTCCAGCTAGTCCAAATCCAGTGATGTCAGTGCAGGCAGTCGCTCCATATTTGCGGAGAATTGCAGCGGCATTTTTGTTCGGTTGCACCATGGAGGCGATCGCCCCATCAATCCATTTTCCTTTTGCCGCTTGTTGCATTTCCGCAGCGAATAAAGTGCCAGTGCCTAATGGTTTTGTCAGAATTAAAGCTTGTCCTTTTTGAATATTTCCCTTACGCCAAATATCATCATAATTAATCAGACCATTGCAAGTTAAACCTAAGCCTAACTTGTCTGATTCGTTAGTATGTCCACCAATTAAGGCAATATTTTCTGTGTTAAGTACCTGTAAAACGCCTGCTAAAACTTGCCCTAATAGTCCCTGCTGAACACTCATTTTGCCGTGGGGAATCGTGGCTAAAACTAACACACTATGGGGAATTGCACCCATGGTATAAAGGTCGCTCAAACAATGCTGGGTGACAATTTGACTGAGTAAATAGGGGTCATTAATTAGGCTGGGGAAATAATCGATAGTTTGCACTAAAAGTTTGTGATTAGGAACTTCAATTACTGCCGCATCATCAGGTTGATCTAGCCCAACAATTACGCCATCAGTTGGAGTGATTTTAATGTCTGCTAATGCTGCTGATAAAATATCTTTGCCGACCTTTGCACCACAACCAGCACAATACATTTTCTGCTCAGGTTCGACACTTTTCATCATCATTTTCATGGCTGGCAAGTTAGCAAATTGTTCCATAAACTGCCGATCAATTTTATCTTTCCACTGCCATAAAAGGGGCGATCGCCAGCCTAATTTACCTCGCGTTGCAAAGGCTTGTTTGTCACCTGTACCAATTAAGGCTAAATAACGTTTTTGGGGTTGATAATGAATTAGTTTTTGCTTGGTGATAGTGCGTTGTAAATTCTGAAACAATGGTTTTCCTTGTCTGACTGCAAACACTCCCGCTTTCGGTCTGGGATGATTTTGTATGGATGCGATATCGCCTGTGGCAAATACAAAGGGATGGGATGGCGATCGCAGGGTTTCATCGACCAGAATAAAACCTTGATGATCAGTTTGAATGCCGCTTGCTTGAATCCATGCCGGAGCAGAAGCCTGGGTAACCCAAATAATTTTTCCGGTTAATTCTAAGCCCGATTGACAACTCAAACCGTTTTTATTAACAGCAACAACTTCTTCATTGAGGTGTATTTTTATTTGCCTTTCTCGCAATAATTTTTCGACTTGTTGACTTACCCAAGGATTTTTATTGCCATCCATTAACTCAGAGCCACGGTGAACTAAATGTAGAGATAATAATTCCGGTGAACTGAGTTTTTGGGTTAAAGCATAGTGAATATTAAAGGCTAATTCTGTACCACCAGCGCCACCACCTACAATAATAATGTCTTGTTTTTCTGTCGGATTTGCAACAGCTTGATCAATGATTTTTTGCCATCCTGTAATAAATTGTGGAACAGGTTTTGCTGGAATGACACAATTTTTGATTCCAGAAATATTGGCGATATTGGGTGTACTGCCAATATTTAAAGATAAATAATCAAAGCGTACCGGAGGGCGATCGCCACAAATCACTTTTTTATTGTCGAGATCCAGACCAATCACCTCATCCAATAGAAAATCCGCCTGGGCAAAATGGGCTAAACGACGCAGATCAATATGGGTTTCGTCGTAGTTATAAAATCCCGCTACATACCCCGGCAACATGCCTGAATAGGGGGTATAGGTCACATTACTAATCAGCGTGAGACGTACACCCGGCAATGGATTCATCCCCCACATCCGCAGGGCGATCGCCTGACTGTGACCCCCACCGACTAATACTAAATCTGTCATAAAATAATCATATAAATATATTTAATTGTGGATCAAAAAGTTGATCAATGATTTTCAAATTGGCTTTAGAAAATGGATGATTTTTGAGATCCCTCACCTTTACCCATCCAGTCTCTTTTCCTGATGATTCTATATAATAAACTTTGGGTTCCACCTCAATTTTAAAGTGAGTATAGGCATGAAATATCGTCTCTAAAGATTTTTTGTAAGTTGCATTAGGAAAAAGATTTTGAATAATTGGTGCAATATCTCCCTCGACATTCGGAAATTCCCATAGACCACCGAGCAATCCTTCAGCAGGGCGTTGTTGAATAAAAACTTGATGTTGTGGCGTGAGGGCGATCACCGCCGTTATTTTCTTCGTTGGAACCTTCTTTTTAATTGCCTTATGGGGAAAATTTGTCGGTTCATCCTGCAAATATGCGAGACAAAACTTTTGCCAAGGACAACGAGCGCAATCGGGCTGTTTTGCTGTGCAGAGGGTCGCGCCGAGATCCATCAAAGCTTGGTTAAAATCTCTGGGATTGTCTGGATCGAGGAGGCGATCAGAAATTTCCCAAAGTTGATTAATGGCAGAAACTGGCGGCAGATCAAGGGCAATTAATCGTGCTAAAACCCGTTTTACATTGCCATCCAGAATCGATAACGGCAAATTTCGGGCAGAACTGAGGATTCCCCCTGCTGTAGTGCGTCCCACGCCCTTTAAACGCAAAATACTGTCTAAATCTTCAGGAAACTCGCCCTGAAATTCATTCACAACCTGTTGCGCTGCATGGTGCAAATTTCGTGCCCTTGCGTAATAACCAAGCCCTTCCCAAAGCTTCAGAACTTCCTGCAAATCGGCGATCGCCAAACTCTCAACCGTCGGAAATTTAGCTAGCCACCGTTCATAGTAGGGAATCACCGTTTTGACCTGGGTTTGCTGGAGCATAATCTCCGAAATCCAGACCCGATAAATGTCCGGTTCATTACGCCAAGGCAAAGTGCGCCCCTGGGTTTGATACCAATCAAGGAGCGATCGCCGCATTATTGCCAACTGATCATCGGTAAAACAGACAGCCATGGTTGATCCGCCAGAATTAATACCCTAAACGCAAAAAAGAGCCACAGACTGAACTGAAGCTCTCTTTTTGAAGTACCCCCAAGGGAATTCGAATCCCTGTCGCCTCCGTGAAAGGGAGGTGTCCTAGGCCACTAGACGATGGGGGCATGTAGGACTGAGTGCGAAGATTTTACTTGCGTTTTGCGTTCGACTCACAGTTATACAATCTAACTGAAGATTTTTAGGATGTCAACCCCTTTTTTTGATTTTTTTAGGAGGTGA
>JBIKYI010000022.1:0-12884 GCA_044355355.1 Limnothrix sp.
TAAAATGGGTGTAACTCATAGGGATTTCTTATTGTTTTGCTTAACATCAGAATATCCTTATGAGTCCCTCTTCAGAAAGACCCTAGGTGTTGCACTTCAAATTTGAATTGGCGGTGCATATTATGGCAAACATTATGAAGAAAGCATTAGTGGTTGATGATTCCAAATCTGAGCAAAAATTAGTTCAAGCGTTGTTGGAAAAGTTAGACCTGGAAGTGAGTCTTGCGGATAATGGGGCAGAAGCCTTAGCTTGGCTGAAGGGTAATGAGCAGCCCGATCTGATCTTTTTAGATATTGTGATGCCGGATATGAATGGTCTCGATCTCTGTCGTGAGATTCGTGAAAATTTGGGTTACAAGGATGTACCGATTATTTTTTGCTCGAACAAAAGTCAGGAGTTTGACCGTTTCTGGGCGTTGCGGCAGGGGGGGAATGCTTATTTAACGAAGCCCTATAGTCCGATGGATTTTATTAAAACGGTGAAAGAGCATCTCTAGGGTGTGTTTGGGGTTGTGGAAAGTCAGTGTGGGAGGTCAGTGTGAATGTCTGTGACAACAGCTGCCATAGTTGATTATTTTCGGGTCAAGCTTGGGCTGGCGAGCCAGGGGCGATCGCCCGGTGAGGGTTACCTGTTGATCCCCCTGGGGGACATTGCCGAAATTGTGACAGTACAGCAGCGGGAAATTTGTCCATTGCCCGGTGTACCCAAGGGGGTAATCGGAGTCCTGAACCTACGGGGTCAATTGTTGTGGGTGATGGATTTGGGGCAAGTCAAGGCGGATTATCTCCCAGAAGCCAGACCGAACCCCCAAGCGAAGGCGACTGTTGTACTGCTGCAATCTTCCCAGGGACAGGTGGGGTGTGTGGTTTCGTCACTATTGGGCATTACCACTATTAATCCTGCCGATCTACAACGATTGACTACCGTTTGGCAGCAGGAGTATGCCTTCTGTTCCCATCAGTGCGACCAGGGTGATGGCGTAATGAGTTTATTACTTGATACGACCCAGTTATTTGCCTACCTTCAGAATCCTGCGGGATTTTGATTTGTTGCGTCCTAGAGCCATGGAGCCAGGATGAATTTGTCCACCTTTATCTCATTGAATAGCAAGGATTTTTATGACGGCAACCACAGATACCCTCAAGCATCAATCTAATTATTCCCTGGCGATTAAGGAGTTACAGGCGGCGATCGCCGTGGATCCGACGGACATCGTGACCCAAATTACCCTTGCTAGTCAGTTAGAACAAGAAGGCTTTATTGCCGAGGCAGCCCAGGTCTATCAGGATATTATCGACAATGATACTGATGGGGTTTTTGCTGCCAGTGCCCAACAGGCTCTTTTAGCCCTGAACATTGACAACCTTGACAGCCCACAGCCGCCACCTCCGGCAACCGTAGCCAAGGTTCCCAATACAGTTAACTCCAAATTCTCTGAACAACTGCTCGCCCTCCAACAGGAAGTTGCGCAAAATCCAGGGGATATGGTGGCACAAATTACCCTCGCCAGTGCCTACGAAAGTGAGGGTTATGTCGTTGAAGCGGCGGAGGTTTATCGCTACATCATCGCCAATGACCAGGAGCAGATATTTTCGGCGAGTGCGGCAAAAGCTCTGGCTGATCTAGAGGCGATCGCCCCAGCCTCGGTGAGCGTAGAAGTGATGCCAGAGGAGACCCCAGAGACAACCCCCAAGGTGGAGACGAAAAAGCGCACCTTCCTCGACCATGCCGCTATTGGCAAGCAGGAAGAAGAGTTTGTGCCCATTGCGAATCGGTTAAAAAATCTACCGATCGCCCAAAAGCAGTTTTTGGGGATGTTGCTCTCTAGCTTGGTGACCCTCACTGGGGTGGTGGGGGCAGGGATCGGCATTACGACCGCCTCCGGTCAACGTCAGCTTTCAGAACAAGCTCGTTCGGAGTTAGCAGTTAACGGGATTCAATACAACATTAAAATCGACCAGATGGGTTTCGGTTTCCGGGGTCAGTCAGATAACACGGCAATTATCGCTGCTGCCACAACCTATAAAGACACAAAAAAAATACCACCAGAATTGTTGGTAAAAGTACAAGACATTCTCAAGAATGAAATCAAATCTCGACGAATTGAATATGCGACTCTTGTGGGAACAGATCGTCGTATTCTTGCTAATGGCAACGCAGATCGTCGCGGCGAAATATTCGATCCCCATGGACTAGTGAGCCAAGTTCTCCAAGATCCACGTCAAATTAAAACGACAGATCTCGTTTCTTGGGAAGATCTCAACAAAGAAAACCCGAAATTTCCCATTGGTACAAAAAAAGGAGACAGTGCCTTAATCCGTTATACCGTTACCCCTGTCCAAGGCAGCAATGGCAGCGTTGTGGGCGTGCTTGTATCCGGTGATGTGATTTTTAATGCCAAATTAGACATTGTAGAAAAGACAGTTTCTGCTTTTGAAGGTGGTTATAGTGCCGTCTATCAAATCAACACAGATGGTTCATATTCCTTGGCTTCCGCTTTCCGTAGCACAGAAGTCCAGGAAAAAGAGACAGGAAAAACGAGAAAAGTCATTAAGACTTCCCTTGATGCCCCGGATTTATTAAGCCTTTCTGATGTTTCATTTTTGGATCAAGTGCTCCAAAACAAAGATAAAACGATAACGACAAAACAGGTTGTAGATGGTGTTACCTATGTATTGGCTGCCAAGGCAATTGTGGATATTGACGACAAACCCATTGCTCTGCTGGTGCGGGGAACCCCAGTTGATACCCTCAATGCCTTACTGCGTAATAGTTTCTTACTTCAAGCCACTGTCGGACTTTGTGCAGTAGCCGTATCAGCAGTCCTCGCAGGTTTACTGGGACGAGCCATTAGTAAGCCACTCAAGGACTTACAGGAAACCGCCGAAGAATTTGGTCAAGGGAATCTGCAAGTGCGAGCGGTAGCCACCGCACAGGATGAGATTGGTCGTCTGGCAGAAACCTTTAACCGTATGGCAGAAGATATTTCGGTTTCCACCACGGCGATCGCCCAACAGTCAGACCGGAACGAGCAAGAGGCAGAATTCCAACGGAAGGAACGGGAACGCCTCCAGGAGGGAGTTATTCGGTTACTGCTGCAAATTGAAGAGGCTCGCCGGGGTGATTTGAGTATTCAAGCCCAGGTGGATGAAGGGGAAGTGGGTTCCATTGCCGATGCATTTAATGCCACCCTGCGCAGTCTGCGTTTATTGGTCTCCCAGGTACAGACCTCCGCCAACCAGGTACATGATTCAGCGATCACCAACAACGATTTGATTACCCGCCTCTCCGACGAAGCCACCCTCCAGGAACGCGCCATCCAGTCCGCCGAACGATCCGTCCAAGGCATTGCCCAATCGATCCAATCCGTCGCCAAATCCGCCCAAGTCGCCGCCAAAATTGCCCGGACATCCCGCGTTGCCGCCCAACAGGGTCAGGAAACCATGGACGAAACCGTCGCCAACATCGACACCATCCGTGCCACCGTTGCCGACACCTCCAAAAAAGCCAAACGCCTGGCGGAATCCTCCCAGGAAATTTCCAAAATTGTCAGCATCATCTCCGACATCTCCGAAAAAACGAACCTCCTAGCCTTTAACGCCTCCATTGAGGCAACCAGAGCCGGGGAAAATGGTCAGGGTTTCCGGGTGGTTGCGGATGAAGTCCGTCGTCTCGCGGAACAGGTCACCAGTTCTGCCCAGGAAATTGAGCAATTAATTTCGGGCATTCAGGAGGAAACGGTGCAAATGATGAAAATGATGGAGGACAGCACTTCCCAGGTTGTCACCGGAACGGAACTGGTGCGCAAAACCAAGACCACCCTGCAAAATGTGGCAAGGATTAGTGAGGAAATCGATAAGGTTTTAAGCTCTATTTCCAAAGCCACGGTTTCCCAGCGGGATGCCTCCACCAAGGTCACGAAAACGATGCAATCGGTGGCAACGGTCGCGCAAAAAACCGCTTTGGAATCGAAGCAGATGTCTGAGCAATTAAAGTCCCTCACCCAGGTGGCGATCGCCCTCCAGGAATCTTCCTCGAAGTTCAAAGTAGATTAACCCAGCTCCCTCAATACCCCACCAGGAACCTATCTCTGTCATGTTGGATGCCGCCAGTTTACAAGCGATCGCCCTTGAAGCCCGTCACTGTTTTCTCTACGAAGATGCCCCGGACTTCATTAACCTCTTCCAGCAGAGCGTTAAACAACTACAAACGGAACTCAAGCAACCTACAGGAGCCGATACCCAAAGTCTGTACAAAGATTTAGTCCGTTCGGCGCACTCCATTAAAGGGGGGGCAGGACTGGCGGAGTTAGCCACCCTGAGTCAGCTTTCCCACGAGATGGAGGATCTCCTGGAGGCGATGGCAGAGGGGCGCATCCAAGACCAGGTTACAGGGTTGGAACTAGTCACCTTGGCAATGGAAGAAGTGCAAAGTTGTGTCGATCTGGCTTCCAGCAGTGACGATAATCCAGGGGATTCGCCCGGAGCAGTGGAGTTGACCCTTGCCCTCCATGAATTTTTGAGTACGGCAGCGGTGGCAGTAGAACCCGATTTGACCCCGACGGCGCAATCGACCCCCAGTCAGTTTATTGCGACGGCTCTCCGGGTTGATTTGGAAGCCTGTGTGCAGCGGGTGGATGAACTGTTAGCGACGAGTCCCACTGCATCCCGTTTGAGTTCTTATCTCAAGACCCTGACGGAGGAATGTCAACTGTTGGGGGAAGCCCTTAGTTTACAGTGGTTACAGGACATTGCTGGGGTGATGAATCAGGTCATGGCAGGGGAGAAAGTTGCGCTGGGGGAATTTGCCCCTGTGGTGATCGCCGAGATCCGTCGGGTATCCCAGACCTATTTGCACAATACCGACAATACAAGTCTTGACCCCGTATTTCTGGCTTTCGGTACGGTGGCAAGCCCACCAACACCGGAACCCCAGCCCATAGCTCCCCCAGTCGTTGCCCCTCCGGTCGTGACTCCTGCGGCGGAACCTGTCCAGAAGACCTCCACTTTGCAGGTACGGATGCCGATTCAGCAGCTTAACCGCATGGGTAATGCCGTGGGTGAATTGTTTATTGGCTATGAACAACTCTCTTTGCACCACCAGCAACTTTTGCAAGCCAGTCGGCGCTTGAAGCAACGGACTCAATTACTCAACCCGATCCGTGATGAAGTGGTTGCCCTGTACGATAAATTAGCGATCGCCACCCCCCAACAGGCGATCGCCAACGAGGATCTAGATAGCAACACCGCCGTAATCAAGGACGAATTTGATAGCCTCCACTTTGACCAATACACCCAAGCCCATTCCAACCTGCAACAATTCCAAGAATTAATGGTGCAAGTCCAGGAAATCCGCGAGGACATTGAACTGATCCGCTGGGAATTTCAGAACTCCCTCGACAGTATGCGGCAACAGTTGGAGTACCTCAACCAAGACCTGACCCAATCCCGCCTTGTGCCTTTCGGGAAACTCGCCAGGCGCTTTGTCCAATCCGTCGAAACCCTGAGCCAACGCTACCCCCAGTCCGCCCGTCTGAAGATTAAAGGGGAAGAAATTTTGGTGGATCAGGCGATTTTAGACCAACTGCGCACGCCCCTAACCCACCTCATTCGCAATGCCTTTGACCATGGCATCGAAGCCCCTGCCCAGCGTCGCCAAGCCCAAAAAGATGATGTCGGGACAATCACCCTCTCCGCGAAAATTCTGGGAAATATTGTCGAAATTCAGGTACAGGATGATGGCAAGGGGGTTGATGTGGAAAGGGTTTGGCAAAAGGCAGTCAGTCTGGGTCTCTATGAGGATGGCGATCGCCCCCAGCTAACCGAGACACAAATTTTAGACTTTATTTTTGCCCCCAGCTTTTCCACGCGGCAACAGGTGAGTGACCTCTCCGGACGGGGGATGGGCTTAGATATTGTGCGCTTGGAACTGGAACAATTAAAGGGCAATGTCAGCGTCAGCAGTCAGGCGAACCGGGGAACAACCTTTACGATTCGGATTCCCCTGAGTTTTAATATCTTGCCCCTGCTGCTCTGTCGTTGCCAGCGTCAGGTGTTTGCCCTGCCTTCGGTGAATGTCGAGGGGGTCAAAGCATTAGTCGCCAAGGAGAGTCAGAAGCATAATCCATCTGTTCCCCCGGAATATCTAGAATGGCAAGGGGAGTTGCTCAAAATTTATCCCCTTGATCAATTGTTGGTCTTTCCCCAGGGCAATATCTTAGTGGCAGCGGATCAACGTCTCCAACCAACGATCGCCGTGGTAGTCCGTCAGGGGGAAAAACTCATGGCGATCTCTGTGGATGAGATTGTCGGGGAAAAGGAATTAGTTTTAAAAGCCCTCGATCAAACCGTTGCCTACCCCTCCTATATCGCGGGTTGCACTGTCCTCGGTACGGGGGAAATTGTACCTGTGTTCTTGCCGGAAGCCTTTGACCAGCTTTTGGCGGTGCATCCACCTCGACCCAGACAGGCGATCGCCCAACCCCAGAAAGGCTCCCGTCAACCTTCGATTTTGATCATCGATGATTCCGTGGCAGTACGGCGCACCCTGAATAAAATGTTGACCCAATGCGGTTACCAAGTTCAACAATGTCTGAATGGTAAGGAAGCTTGGGAATTACTGAGCCGCTCAAACCAAGTTTTTGATCTGGCAATTTGTGATCTGGAAATGCCCGGTTATGACGGTTTTACTCTGTTGCAAATGGTACGAGCACAAAATAAATGGGACGATTTACCTTTTGTGATGCTCACTTCCCGTGATAATGACCTACACCGTGAAAAGGCGAAAAAACTTGGCGCGAATGATTATTTCACTAAGCCTTTTAATCCGGTGCAATTCCTTGAGGCGATCGCCACCTATGTGCAGTGATCAGATTTCAGACGGCAGTAATCCGAATGCCTGACATGAGTTGCTCGACTTGGCGGCGTAGTTTGAGATTGTGGGGATCGGCTAAGAGCGCCTTGCGGAGATAGGTTCTTGCTTGGTGTTCTTGTCCTTCCTTGAGCAATTTGGTACTCCAGGCTAGGTAGATAATGCCTTGCCATTGGCGCACTTCCACATCTTCTGGCAAACGCTGACTTAGACCCTCGGTAATGGCGATCGCCCGGGCGAATTTCCCTTGTCGCAAACAACGCTGGAGCGACCGAAAACTTTGCCACTTGAGGCGATGCTCCAGGGCAGAGAGTTGATGGGGTGGGGTGGCAGTAAATCGGGTCGGTAAAGTTTCCGCTGGGGTACGATTGCGGCTAGTTTCAGGGAAAGTTTTGAGTAATTCTTTGTAGGCTTGGTGAACCTGGATAAACCGCGCCTGAGCCTGGCGATCGCCCCGATTCACATCCGGATGAAACTGTCTCGCCAAACGTCGGTAGGATTCTTTAACCGTTGCGAGTTCAGCATTAACCCCTAGCCCAAGGATTTCGTAACAATGCAAAAGATTCATGAATGTCAGCGGCAAACAGTGACTAACCGTATTGTTTTAAGGATACAGCAAATAAAATGGGATCTCACCCAAAATCTCACTGCTTTAATCCCTCACCTCGATGACTGCATCAGGACACTTCACTAATCATTATTTTTAATAGGATAAATAAAGCAAAAATCAATAATTAAAAAAGACACCTAAAAAAGATACTAAAAAGATTTTATAATGTCCAGCAAATCCATTAAAATTCAAGTTAAATTATTTGCCATTTATCAAGAAATCTATCGCCAAGATCAGCTTGAATGGGAATTGCCCAGTCCGGCAAAAGTCAGTGATGTATTAGATCGTATTTTACTAGAACATCCTGAATTGCAAAAATGGCGATCGCTCACCCGTTACGGTGTTAATCTGCAATTTGTTGAGGAAAATACTCTGTTACAAAATGGGGATGAGGTCGTATTAATTCCCCCTGTTAGTGGTGGTTGATTATGATCGAAATTTTAGGTTAAAGAAAATATTTGATTAAAGACTTTGGTAAATATTTCCACAAGTTTTGATATTTATGGAAAATTGCTGATTAAAATTTTGAGATAGGCATCATCACGGGGAAATTCAGGTGTCAGAGTCAAATTCTAAGTTTATTCAACTAAAGTTAAAGACTGATCATGCTGAACTTTTAACAGGTCTAGATGCATTACTCAGACTGGGTTTAGTGAGTGATGCTCAGGTTCGTCAATGGGGGCGATCGCAACTGTCTTGCCGTCTACCGGATCCCATCGTCATAACGGAAACAGTCACCCAAAAGCCGATTGAAGAACCTGTTTTTGTTCTAAAAATCCCCGCTGTACCCACGATTCTGTCGCGGTTTTTAGATGAATTATCGGTGCGCTGGCTACTATTTCTCGGTGTATTTTTGGTGGTGCTGTCATCGGGGGTTCTGGTGGCGAGCCAATGGTCAAATTTTCCGGCGGTGGGACAGTATTTGGTGCTCTGGAGCTATACGCTTGTCTTTGGCTTTGTGGGTTTCTGGGCAGCAGGTCAACCGGAACTAAAATTGACTTCTCAGACTTTACAGACGGTGGCAATGTTGCTTGTGCTGCTCAATTTTTGGGCAGTGGATGAGTTGAATATTTGGCAATCTATTTGGCAGAGTGGGGTGGCGATCGCCGCCATTGTTTTACTGTCCTTGGGTGTTCGTTTATTTGCGAACAATCGCCATTGGTCAAAGCCAATGTTCGGCGGTTTTTTAGCGTTGGGTTTGGTGCATTGGGGCTGGGATTCTGTGCTGAATCCGGTGGCTGGCGTTTACCTCGGCATTGGCATTGTCATCGTGATTTTGTGGGGGATGCCACTCTTCGCAAAACGCTCCCATCCGCAAAAAGTGCCGGAATCGGTTGAGGATCGACTTGGTTTAGAATTTGTGTTGTTTGGTTTGGGGTTGCTGCTGTTCCGGGCGATCGCCGTGGCAGGGGTTCCCATCGGGGCGCTCGGTTTGGGTTTAGGGGCGTTGGGTTGGCTTCTAACGGAATTGGAGCGGGATAAAATTCGCCAGTTTAGTACCGACTCAAATCCCCAAACAAGCACCGAGGCGATCGCCCATCCCTGGGAAGCGGCAGGGGCAAGTTTGTTGCTGTTGGGTTGGCTGGTCACAGTCGGACGCTATGACTGGCAGGTGTTGGGGGTTTCGGCGTTGGCGGTGGCTTGGATCCTGCAAAAATTACGCCGAGATTGGCTCGTCGTCGATCTCGTGGCACTCTTTGTGGTGGGTTTACAGGGGGGCATTCTCTGTCGCAATGTGATTCCGTTGGGATTAAAAACGTCTGTAACCACTGCGGCGGTGGAATTTTCCCAAGCCCAGGCTTTTCCCTATGCCATTTATAGTGTGACTCTGCTGCCCTATTTACTCATTTGGGCGATCGCCGCCGTGTGGTTTTATCGCCAGAATAAACAGGAATTAGCGCGAACATCAGAATATTTACTATTAGGCTTAGGCGTAATTTTGGCGGGTTTAAGTCTGCCGAATCCCACCTGGCGATCACTCAATTTTACGATTTCCGCCGGGGTTTGGTTTTATTTCACCACATATAGCCGCCCCTATTTACGTCGAAATTATCTCTATCTCAGTCACGGCATGGCGTTATTGGCATTAGGGGGAATTATTGAGCGAATTTTTCCCAATCTTGGCTTGGTCATTTGGGGAATTATCTGTTTAGTTGCTGTGCCAATAGAATGGGGTTTTTGTTTATTATCAACGACCAATAAAGATTATCAAGCTTGGCAAAAAAGTAGCTGGCATTATGGATTATGTTTGGCAATCGCCAGTTTTATTTTATTAATAATTGCTCCATTAGAGATGGGGAGTAATATCCGACTGATTTGGCTTATTGCCCCTAGTGCTGCCACTTTTCTCGCCCTTAAGAAAAAGAAAATTTGGCGACGAGAAGCGCTACAATTTAGCATTTTGGGTTTGATTGTTTTGCCACTGTTTGGAGCAACAACTAATGGCATGGAAGGTATCACTACTGTAGTAGTGCAGACAAATGTTGAGTCAGTTTTATTCTTTTTGCAGATTTGTTTGGCGATCGCCACTGGGCTGATGTTCGTTAATGTGCGGTTAATGCCAGCCAAAATCGTTGCCCATCTTCATATCGCATTTGGCACAGCATTCATAATTAGTTTGGTTTATCTCAAAATAACCGATTGGCAATGGCTCATTCTGGGATCAATTGGCAGTGGTATTTTCTGGGGATTCGCTGCAATCTTACAACCCAAACGCCGTTATTTAGGGCAACTTTATCGAAAAATTTGCCATCAGTGGGGTTTAGTTTGTGCTGGCTTTGTTGCCTTAGCCCTCCTACAAAATAGCCTCGAAACCTGGGGCAAAATAGGTTATTACTGGGCAGAAAATGTCCATCCTGAAATCCTTGTGAGTGGCGGCTTATTATTTATTATTACTCTTACAAAGTATTGGAAAAATCCCCAAAATGAAGCCTTAGTGATTGGCGGAATTACCTTAGAAACAGTAGTCATTGAAACCTGTCTTCTCAGTGGTGCTAATCCGGTAGAAATTGCCATTCGTAATTTATGTTTAGCTACTATCTTTTTTTACACCCAGAAAAAAATTGATCAACTCCAGCAATGTAGTTTATGGCAAGCCTATCCATTACTATTTACCTTCCTGAGTTTTGCTTGGCGCGTAGGATCATTTAATGCCTTTACTGGACTATTAATGATCTATCTTGGCTTACTTTTTTTTGCTTGCGCGACACTCTATCAAAAAATTGGTTTTCTACGATTCTTAGGTTTTGCCAGTATTACATTTGGCTTCTACGAAACAGTTATTTATCAAATGCTGCGATCGTCTGGTGGAAACGCTAGTGATGGATTTACGATCTTAGCTTTTGTGGCAATTGGGTTAGCTCTAATTTATCGTAGTTTATATTGGTTACGTAGTGCTAAAGGCTATGAGCAAATTGCCTCAATTCCCCTCAAGGAAATTCTCATTGCTGCCCATATTCACTGGGCGATCGCCGCGATTTTCAAACTCTGTACCTTACCTTATTTCCAAACAGAGCCACCCAACTTAAAAGTTATGGCGATCGCCATCAATATTTGTTTAGCAATTTATGCCTTTATTCAAGCCAATAACCAAACCCAAAAAACAACATCAAAATGGTCTGAATGGTGGATTTATGTCGGTGCAATAGAATTAATTGTAACTAGTATTCAAGCCCGTTGGATGTGGCAACAATTAGAAACAATTGATCCATTTCGAGTATTATTGGTTTCATTATTAGCCTTAATGATTTTCCAATTACCCTGGACAAATATGGGTTGGCAAGAAGCCCCCTGGCATCGAGTCGGTATTGCCATGCCCGCCCTCTGTCTAGTCATGACAACATCCCCAGAGGTTTCCTACCTCAGTTTAGCGAGTGTAACCCTCGTTTATTTACGCCTTGCCCAGCTCCAAAAAAATGTCCGTTGGGGTTATATCAGTTTAATTTTTGGTAATTGGTTGATCGGTAAAATCTTGTTTCAGTTTGATTTAATTCAACCCCTCAGCTATGCCCTACAAGTTGGCTTAAGTATTTTACTCATTGCCCAAATTGATCCAGATTTTCAAGCAGGAAAAGGGCGATCGCTCCGTCATTTGTTGCGACTAATCGGTAGTGGCATTATTTGCGTCATTGCCCTGATTAATTATCAAGAATTTGGTATCACACCTGCGATCATTAGTTTGGTTTTTATTTTCCTCGGCTTAGGCTTACAAATTCGTGCCTTTTTATATAATGGGACGATTATTTTGATTATGACTGGTATTTATCAATTGGTCATTTTAATCGATAATTATTCCTTTACAAAATGGGTGATTGGTTTAATTGCGGGAATTCTGTTAATTAGCATTGCCGCTAACTTTGAGCAACGTCGTCTACAAATCATGAAAATTCTACAAAATTGGGTGGAAACCTTAAATAATTGGCAATGATAAAGAAATAATTTACCGCAAAGAATTTACTTAATAGTTATTAGGATCTCAATGCTAAAATTGCCACCTGAGTGCGATCACGTAAATTGAGGCGACTGAGAATACTCGTAATATGATTTTTTACCGTTTTTTCAGAGATAAAAAGTTGATCTGCAATTTCTTTATTGTTCGCACCCTTCGCAATAAATTGCACAATTTCTTGTTCTCTAGGGGTCAGTTGCTCAATCGCAGTGACAGGCTGATCCTGTTGAGATTCTGGGATCATCGCAATCATTTTTTCTCCTAATCCTGGCCCCAAATGGGTGTAGCCCCGATAGACTGCTTGAATGGCAAAGGCAAGTTCTTCCGGTGGTGTCGTTTTCAAAATATAACCCGCCGCACCATGGCGCATTGCCTGAATAATATATTCTTGATCATCGTCAATGGACAGAATTAAAACCTTAATTTGGGGGTGGCGATCGCAAATTAATTTTGTGGCTTCTACCCCATCCATACCTGGCATAATCATATCCATTAGGACAACATCGGGCTGATCCTTTTCGATCATGGCTAAAGCTTCCTGACCACTGCCCACATCTCCCATGACTTCTAAACCAGCTTGATCGACTAATAACATATATAATGCTCTTCTAATTAGAATTTGATCGTCAATAAGTAAGATGCGAATAGCCATATTTTGGGGTTTCTTTTTAGCTAGAAATAAATCACTCGCAATAAATTATTTTTATTATTTTTGATTTAAAAAGGATCTATTTCTGTCGAATTTAGATTGAAGTTTATACTTAATTTGATATTCATAATTATGGGGTTTAATAGAAACTTATGACCAGTTGCATAAGTCCTATTTTTAGGTGGGACTAAAGTCCTATTGATAATGGGGAGTCTAGTCCCATGACGAATCATTAAATATTTTTTATGATGAGCCTATCTTCCACAAAGCAATGCTCAAAACGTCCGTCAGAGAGTATTTATAAAGA
>JBIKYI010000393.1:0-3725 GCA_044355355.1 Limnothrix sp.
GTAGATTTAATTAATAATCGACCAAGAAAATCGCTTGACTATCGCACTCCGAGTGAAGTATTCTTGCTGTCATCATCAGAACCTGTTGCACTTCATACTTGAATTGGCGAAGTCAATCCAATCAATGGAAAATTGCCCGTTCTGATGCTGACTGGATATGGTGATGATCGTGTGGCGGTGCAGGCAATTAAGTTGGGAGCTGCGGATTTTTTCACTAAAAATAAAGTCATTCCAGAAGAATTAATTCGTAGTGTTTGTAAAATTCATGAACGCCGTATTTTAGGTCATCAACTTCGTCGCCTACAGCAACAGGATTCTTTAATTGCTGATATTGCTTTAAGGGTTAGAAATTCGATTAATTTAGATGATATTTTAAACAATATTGTCCAGGAAATTAATCATTTTCTTATGGCAGATCGCACTATCATTTATCATTTTGATCCTGAGATTGGCGGTCGGATTACGACAGAAGCATTACTACATCCATGGGCATCCTGTAAAAATCTTCGGGATGAATGTTTAGACTATAATTATTTAAGTTATTACGAGCAGAATCATTATTCAGCAGTTAATGATATTTATGAGGCAAATTTAAGTGCTTGCCACTTAGATTTTCTTGAAAAATTACAGGTTTGTTCTTATCTTTCCTATCCTTTAATTTTTCCAGGAGAACTGAATCAAAATCCTTGTTTTCGGCTATTAATCATCCATCAATGTGGTCATAATAGAGTTTGGACTGAAGATGACATT
This sequence comes from Limnothrix sp., assembly GCA_044355355.1. Classification (GTDB taxonomy): domain Bacteria; phylum Cyanobacteriota; class Cyanobacteriia; order Cyanobacteriales; family MRBY01; genus MRBY01. Next base: position 751 of record JBIKYI010000393.1, read on the forward strand.
CTCTTTTTAAAACGATTATCGGTGCATGTGGCGATCGCCCTCCAACAGGCGGAACTTTATCTTAATCTCCAAACCGTGAATCAACAGTTTGCCGCTGAAATTACGGAACATAAAAAAACGCAATTGGAATTAATGGAGGCTAAAGAAAAAGCAGAACTGGCGGCGATCGCCAAGGGTGCTTTTCTAGCGAATATGAGCCATGAAATTCGCACACCCCTCAATGGTGTTTTGGGGATGTTGCATCTCCTCGCCAGCAGTGATCTGAGTACAGAACAGCAGACCCAGGTGGCGATCGCCCAATCGAGTGGCAAGTCCCTCCTGAGATTAATTAACGACATCCTTGATTTCTCTAAAATTGAAGCTGGAAAACTAGAAATTGAGCATTATCCTTTTTCTCTACATCAAATTTTTGGTGAGAGCTTGCAAGGCTTGCAAATTCAGGCTCAGGAAAAGGGTTTAGACTTTATTTTAAATTTAAACCAAGCGCCTCCTGTGATGCTTCGTGGTGATGCTGCCCGATTACGACAAATTATTACTAACCTTGTTGGTAATGCCATTAAATTTACTGCCACAGGGTCTGTGATTGTAGAAGTGGAACTTGAAGATCTAGCTAAAAATCTATCTGAAGATCCACAACAAGAGCAACAAGAAGATCAAGCAAATTGCTATCAATTCAAAACAACAATCAAAGATTCGGGTATTGGCATTCCCTCGGAAAAATTATTACAACTATTCCAACCTTTTACCCAAGTAGATTCTAGTACCACAAGACAATATGGTGGCACGGGTTTAGGTCTAGTGATCACAAAACAAATCTGTGAATTGATGGGGGGGACAATTACGATGCAAAGTACCCTTGATGTGGGGAGTTGTGTCGAATTTATCTTGCCATTTGAGTGGACTAAGGATGAGCCAGAATATGAATATAAAATTACCCCAGAGCTTCAACAACAGTTCGCGGCATTGAACATTCTAGTGGTCGTTGCGAATGATTATGGGAGAACCATGTTTTGTGATCTGCTCTCTCACTGGGGGGCGATCGCCATTGGTGTTGACAGCAAAGAGCAAGCATTAGAATGCTATCAGCAGGCAATGAATCAAACGCCATTCAATCTGATTTTAATTGACCAAGATTCGAAGAATTATGATTACCATGACCTGATTCAAAGCTTAAAAGATATATCCCCATCGAAGACTACCCAAGCCAATATTATTTTGATCACGAATCTTGATCAGACACCAAAAATCTCTACAGATTATCTCTTTTGTTTATCTAGACCGATTGTTCCCCAGGATCTTTATGAAATTTTAGAGCGTATTCTCACTCATATAAACACACAAAATTCGGCTCAATTATCTATTTTTTCCCCAATAACTGCTGTACCTAAACATCATTTATCTTTATCACCAAAGGTCTCAAATAAGATCTTAACTCAATCATCAAATCAAGTCACGGATCACGCCTCATTATCATTACAATCACCGCAAAATCTCCATATCTTACTGTTTGAAGATAATCGTGTGAATCAAATCGTTGCGAAGAGTTTAATTAACAAACAAGGGTTTAATGTAGATATTGCGGAGGATGGTTTAGAGGGTCTGGAAAAATTACTAAATTCTCCGGTACATATGCCCTATGCACTTATTTTGATGGATTGTTTAATGCCGAAGATGGATGGTTATGAAACAACCCGTCAAATTCGGGCAGGTAATGCAGGCGATCGCTATCGCAATATCCCCATTATTGCCCTCACTGCCAATGCGATGAAGGAGGATCAGGCAAAATGTTTGGCGGCGGGCATGGATGACTATTTATCCAAGCCCATTAATCCGCCGAAATTAGAGGCAAAGTTGCGTCTATTTACAGAATTGAATTCTGCTGTTGATCTGGTAAATGATTGAGCAAACTATTGAGTGAAAAGTAAGGAGTAATAAGTGATAAGAATTAAGTCAAAAAGGGTTTGGCGAGATAGAAACTGGCAATGGTTTTGGCATCAATGCGATCGCCCCGTTTGATGGCAGCCTCGAATTCCTCCGGTGTCCAGAGTATCACTTCGATATCTTCATCTTCGTCTTGGGCGGGAGGGCTTTCTAACTTGGTTAAACCCGTGGCGAGATAGGCAAAAATCCATTCATCGGAATAGCCAGGACAAAGGGGAAACTTACCAATAAATTGCCAATTTTCAGCGCTGTAGCCTGCTTCCTCTGGTAATTCTCGTTTGACGGTCGCCAAGCCATCATCGCCATCTTCAATGGTTCCCGCCGGAAACTCAAAAATACGTCCCTGCATGGCAAAGCGATATTGCTTCACGAGGACGAGCTTGCCATCGTTGGTCATGGGCACAACCAGTCCACCGCCGGGATGACGTACACAGGCATAATCACCCACGGAGCCATTGGGTAAGCGCATCCGATTGACTTCATAGTCAAATTTGGAACCAAAGTATTTAGCGATCGGCTTGAGTAACTGGGGCAGTTGGTAATCGGCAGGCATAAGATTTTCTATCCCTAAGATGATGTATCCCGAAAAACTGACAAGATAATAACTGATGATGGCGATCGCCTCGAAAGTTCTGTATGATTATGTATCCTCCATCTATGTGACTGGCATCAGGAAGCAAGAGAGTAGATCGCTTGTACTATTTATTTTAGCGAATCTAGCCAGCAACGACACAGCCTTTTTCCAACTGTTCCAGAAAGTAACCCTATGAAGCTCCCAGTTATTGCCGTGATCGGTCGTCCCAATGTGGGTAAATCGACCCTTGTGAATCGTATTGCTGGTGATCAGCAGGCGATTGTGCATGATGAACCCGGCATCACCCGCGATCGCACCTACCGTCCCGGTTTTTGGCAGGATCGCAACTTTCAAATTGTTGATACGGGCGGGATCGTCTTCGATGATGAAGAGGAATTTTTGCCCATGATCCGCGAACAGGCGGCGATCGCCCTCAATGAAGCCTCCGTCGGTTTATTTG
>JBIKYI010000394.1:0-3702 GCA_044355355.1 Limnothrix sp.
GTGAAATGATTACCCAAGCGAGTATCGAGACTTTACAACAGGTGCTAAAGCTAGGTGGAATTATTACGGGAGCAACAGATCCAGAGTTAAAGACAATTCAAATTATTGATTTAGAGTAAAAATTCAATGATCGCCTTTCTCTGCTCATCCTAGTTGATTAAGATTGCCAGCATCTGACTATGACCCCCACCGACTAAGACTAAATCTGTCATGGGTTACACTTTGCCTTGCGCTGCAATCTCTGGAGGGTGGGATGTCTGGGCGAAATGCTCCCGCAGTAGATCATGGAAAAAACGAAACTCGCCCCCAGTCTGTCGGGTCAAGCGCAACTCGGAGGTGTACTTGAGGAAGGCGGCATAGTCGCGGGGAATCGCCCCACTGCGCCACAGCACCACTCGCAACGCCAAATGTTGGATACAGGCTAAACCGCCACTCAACAAAAACGGAGAAAAGATAGCTACGAACGTACTACCAGCAATAATTGCTTTGATTTGACTGGGATCTGACACGACTTCCGAGAGTAATGCCGGGAGACTGAGATTTAATCCCCATGCCAAGAGTAACCCAAACACCGTGAGGAAAAGACTGTTTTGAGCGGAGGCTAACATGCCTTGATTGGGTTTAGTACGGATGGTGATATCACTTTTCAATCCTTCAATCAGCCCGAAAATCAGCCCGAAAATCAGCCCTAAAATCAGCCCGACAATCAGCCCGAAAAATATTTTTTGAGTCGTCGTCTGCAACCAACTCGGCTGCATCCTCTCAATTAGAAAGGTCGTTTGATTTTCAGTTTTCAGTTGCCCTGCTAGGCGTTCTAGGTAATTGCGGGTATCGCGACGGTTATACAACAACTTGCCATGTTCACTCTCATAGCGAGCAAAGCGTTCTTCGATATAGGCTTCAAATAGTTCTGACTTCGTTTGCACAGGGCGATTCACCAACGCCACCGCCATCACCGTTAGCATCAAAGGAGTACGCGCCAGATCTTGTAATTCCGCCGAGGGTTTAATCGTCTGCGTCCAGAGACTCGGTTGCTTCATCGCCGTCAAATAGCGTTGGATCTGCTCATCACTCAAAGGTTGCAACTCCACCGCCCCATTTAACCCTGTGAGTTTACATTCCCCCATCTGAAATTCGTGCGTCCGGCAACAAACCACCGCCTGCCGATCTGGTTCACTCTCCGGCAAAAACCCATTGAGCTTACGCACACATTCAGGCAATCGTTCCGCCCCCACCTCATCCAAACCATCCAACAGCGGCAAAATCTGGTGAGTCGCGATCCAATGTTGACCGACCTTTAGATCTACGTTGTATTCCTCCTTTAGCTGTGCCACTAGCCATTGATCAATCGCTTGCCGATCATCTTTCCAGTTCGACAACTCAAAAATAATCGGCACAGGAGCCTGAGCATCAGTTTTTGCCACTGCCAGCAGTTCTTTTGTTAGCTCCAGCAACGTCGTCGTTTTGCCTGCCCCCGGTGCGCCGAGGATAAACAACCGCCCATGTTCCCGCCGAAAAACCTCGAGCATACATTCATTTGGGGGAAGCTCCACCGCAGGTTGATTGGGACGTTGCAAAAGCCTTTTGGAGATCAGAGATTCCAGTCGCGTCAGGAAATTTGCTTCTGACTGGGGAGTGGCTTCCGGTGGCGGGGCTTGCCGCTGATAACGTCCGACCTCTCCGGGTCGATTTTCATAGCTCAGGGCGATCAGTTGATCATTGCCCAACACATCCCTGAGACGTTTTTCTAACTTGATATTAAAAGCTTTGAGTAACTTCGCCCGTTCCGCTCGTGTATCCAGATCAGCCGCTACCGGAGCAGCACTGAGATTCTTTAACTGCGTTTTAATTTGCAGCAAATTTGTCAAAAAAGACGAAAGTTGTGCCGACTGCGTGACTAGATACGTCAGGATAATCCCCAGCACAATACAAACGGCGATCGCCCATTTCACCCACGGCGCTTCCTGCACAGCGATCAAGATTTCCATAATCTTTTCTGACAAGGGGATTTGCAGCAGAACAGTAAGAGACTCAACAGCTTGCATTAATAATTCACATCGCACAGGCGGCAAAATTTCCTGTCATTGTACTTGTTTCCCTCAGTGAACATAAGAAAAACCAATTGAACTGTGGTGAATTTCATTTAACTTCACCCACATTCTCCTGACCCGACGGACAAGACAACAGAGCCTGAATGAGTTGCAAATATTCCTCAGAACGGTCAGCCATCAGAATCTCCAGCCAGAGATGTCGATTATTATGCCGATTCATCAAGCAAACCGAATCCCTTTATGCAAAATAGATAAAAAATATGAAAAAAATCCCTCACCTACCGCCCAAATCATTCGTTAAACTAAAACCAAAGCATTTTCCCTCAGTCCCATGAAAACCTACAAAGCCATCCTCAAAAATAACCAGCTCACATGGCTAGACAGTTTACCCACAGGACTTAATCACCCAATCCAAGTTTCCATTACCCTCGAAGAAACCGCGCTCTCCAACCCAAGCCGCAGACAAAAACGAGCCGCTGCCCTCGAAAAACTCGCTAACCTCGGCAGCCTTGCCTATCTCGACCCCTGCCAATGGCAACAAGAAACACGCGGCGATCGCATCCTACCGAACCGCGAATAATGATCCTTGATAGCAACATCATCATCTACGCAGCCCAACCAGATCATCCATTTTTACGAGCCTTAATCGCAGAACAGGAAGTATTCATTTCCCAATTAAGCTATCTCGAAGTGTTGGGATATCATCGCCTATCAGAAATAGAAAAACAATATTTTCTTGAATTTTTTGAACAATTTGATTTATTAGAAATTTCACCGTCAATTATTCTACAAGCCACCCAACTACGACAACAAAAAGCCATGTCTGTTGGTGATGCCATTATTGCTGCGACTGCCCTAATCTACGATTTTGCATTGGTTACCAGAAATATAAAAGATTTCGCATGGATTGCCAACCTATCTATTATCAATCCCTTTGAAGATAAGCCTTTCTGAACCCAATATTCTTCAAATAACTTGTTCTAAATACAGAGCTTTCTCAGAGTATCACCCACAGGATTAAATTACCCCATCCAATTATCTGTAACCTTCTGAAAAATGATATTTGCCTAGATCAATCAGAGTAAAAATTTGGCGATCGCCTGGGCTGCCCCATCATCCTCAACGGAACCCGTGACATAATCCGCTACTTTTTTCAGATCATCGGGGGCATTCCCCATAGCAACACCAATCCCCGCATATTGCAGCATTTCTTTATCATTAAAATTGTCACCGATCGCCATAATATTGTCTGAAGTTAAACCCAAAATATCTTCCGTGAGAAACTGTACGGCTTGACCTTTAGTGGCAATGGGACTGGTGAATTCGACATAAAACTCTGTGGATTGGGTGCAATAAATTTGTTCAGGAGGATAACGTTTTCGCACCGCTGGAACGAGCTGTTCAGAAACTCCTTCTTGATGACAAACTGCCAAAATTTTTGTTGGGGAATGGTCAACAATTTCTCGTAAATCCTGCAACAAATTTGCCTTACAACCTGTTCTTGCTTCGTAGGCATCAATTTTATCGTTAGACTCTGCCACCTAACTACTAGGACAAAAAAGAGAGAAAGGGGCTAAACATCGGAGTGCAGAGATGAAATGGTCGGCAGTAAAGTGGAGATTGGAGAAGGTGCGGCGGAGAAAGTCGAAGC
>JBIKYI010000154.1:0-6500 GCA_044355355.1 Limnothrix sp.
CAATTTTGGGGGGTCTACGCCAAACGAGGGGATCCCAGAGTCCACCGAATTCCCAGACTCTGCCAATTTGCCATCCTTCGGTTAGGAAAAAATATTTCATGGAGCTTGCTCAAGCGGGTGTGATATTGGGTCAATATCCAGAATAATAGGGCTTCTTGGGGAATTGGGCGCTCAAAATCGTTGGTTGGGTGGATGGTTTGGTTAGAGCAGGGGGCGATCGCTGAGTACCATCACCTCGGATTTGTCTTTGGGTAGGCTCGCTGGGCTGAGGCTAATGCGGTTGGTGGTGGCTTTTTTCACGGTCGCGGTTTCGGCAGTCAGTAAGCCGAGGAAGTCATCGACAGGGTTGAGGCGGCAGGTGTCGGTGGCGGCGGTGGTGAGGTAATGGGTGGGGAGGATCAGTTTGGGTTTAAGGACTTCTAGGGCGGCGATCGCCTGGGATGGAGTATAGCCTTTGGGGGGGAAAGAGGGAGACGCATCTGCATAGGCATCTGTACCACCGACGGGCAGCATTACCACGTCAGGAATGCCCGTAATGATGAAGTCTTCCACATCGACCACTTCCCCCGCCGCACCGAGATGGAGGAAATTAATGCCTCCCTGCTCCCAACTCCAGGCAACATTGGTGGGGAAGCGCCAGCCCCGGAAACGTTCTATGTTGGCGTGGTCTAAGCTAATCCCGTTGAAGGTCAAGCCATTGACGGCAAATTGTCCTGCTTGCCAGAGAATAGTGGGTTTGCCCTCCAGAGTCTCGACATAACCTTCATCGAAGAGTTGACTTGTAATCAGGACGATATCGGCTTTGGGAAAAGGTTTTTTATAGCCAGCGGTGCAGCCTAGGGGTTTAAAGGGATTCACAAGAATTTTGACCCCACCACCACTAATCAAAAAGCAGGTGTGACCATACCATTCAACGGTGACGGATCCGGTTTGTGCCTGAACGCTCTGGTTGCTGTTCAGTAGAAAAGACCCGGCGATCGCCCCAACAGCCGAAGCCCCAGCGGTTTGAAGAAAATGTCTACGTTTCATGGTGTTCCTTAAAAATTCCCTTTAGATCTAGGTATTGGTGATAAATAACTGGGTGACGCTCAATGATCTAGCGGCGGATCTAGATGGATTAGGCGGGGGTGGCGATCGGGGCGATCGAGACCAAAAAATTGCGCAGTAATTGTTTACCCGCAGTGGTCAGAATACTCTCCGGATGGAATTGCACCCCCTGAATATGCGGATAATCCCGGTGTTGTACCCCCATGATGGTTCCGTCCTCCACCTGCGCCGTAATTTCCAGACAGTCAGGACAAGTTTCCTGTTCAATCACGAGGCTATGGTAGCGAGTCGCGGGGAAAGGATTATCTAAGCCCGCAAATACGCCCCTATTCGTGTGGTGAATTTGGGAAATTTTGCCATGCATTAACACGGGCGCACCGACAATCTTGCCGCCAAAAATTTGACCAATACTTTGGTGTCCCAGACAGACCCCCAGGATGGGAAGTTCCTTACCGAGATCACGAATAATATCCAGGGAAATGCCCGCATCATCGGGACGACCTGGCCCAGGAGAAATGACAATGCCATCGGGGCGTTTTGCTTGGATTTCGGCGAGGGTAATTTTATCGTTGCGATACACTTCAATTTCTTGCGCAACGGGTAATTCTTTCCCTAGTTCTCCCAGGTATTGCACCAGGTTATAGGTAAAGCTGTCGTAGTTATCGATCACGATAATCAAGGGGTTATACTCCTAAATCTTGACTAATTGCTAATTACTAATCGGTAGGTGATTTGGTCTTACTGTTTACTTTGCTTTTCTAGGAATGTTAAGGCTGTTGGGGGACGGCTTAGGTAGTCAACATTGCTCGAAAGTGGGGGAAGGAGATCAAAAGCGCTACGGAGAGGGAGGCGATCGCCCCGATGAGGACAGCCGCAGCAGCACAATCCTTGGCGATTTTGGCTAGCTCATGGTAGGTCTGTTGTACGGTGAGATCAACCACGGACTCCAGGGCGGTATTGAGTAATTCGAGTGAGTACGGCTGTTTCCAGAAAACTTAGGGACAACAAGAAACAGATTGTCCAGACGATGATCGCAACGCCTAGGTGGATCCGAAAGTTTCGCTGGGTACGGGTGGCATAGACTAAACCCTGCCAAGCATAACGAAAGCTCGCAAATAGGTCTGGTGCGACATTCCAGGCTAATGAACGCTGTTCTTGCTGATCTTTTTGTGTTTTGGGTAGTAATTGTTTGTCTTGCGTCATCTCACCCCTTTATAAATCCACACCATTATCGAATAAGTTGCACGTTTCGCAAGAGTACGGCTTGACGATTTAGCATTTCTTCGAGGCTGTCTTCGTCGGGATGATCCCAACCGAGCAGGTGTAGCAGTCCATGGCTCACTAGCCAACCGAGTTCAATTTTTAGGCTATGGTTACGGGCGATCGCCTGACGTTGGGCAGTCTCCACGGAAACGATCACATCTCCTAGGTAAAGGGGTTCTGATTCGGGATATTCCATACCGAGATCATCTTCAAGGGCAGCAAAGGAAAGTACATCGGTTGGCTGGTCTTTTTGACGATATTGATGGTTGAGTTGGTGGATTTCGGCATCGTCGGTAAAGCGTAGGGTCATTTCATAGCCGGGAGCCTGGGGTAAAAATTCCTGTAACTCAGTGAGCCATTGAGTTAGCCAAGTTTCCCAAGCGATCGCCTGGAGTTCTGGTAATGTTTGTGCCGTCGTATTTTCAACAAAAATCTCGTTTTCCATAGCTGTAATTCGCTCTAACGGGTCAAATAGGCAATGGTGACGAAAAAGCCGATTAAACCTGCCGTGGTGAGGAAAAAGTGCCAGAGGGATTTGCCGCCTTTGCGTACCATGTTGCGCATGGCAAGTTTGACGTAGCTGGGTTTGGGTTCAGTTTGCTCTGGGGCTGCTTCGGTTACGGGGGAGGTTTCAGTCATGGCGCTAAAACGGAGTAATTGAAAGAATTAATTTGCATCCTAATGTAACAGTTTGTTGCAAGTAATTCTCTTAAATGTCGGCTTTCAAGGGCGATCGCCATCCTTTAAACTAAATGACGAGTGAATGACTAGAGCAATGGCGGGGCGAAATGTGATGCGAGTTTTAATTATTGGTGGTACGCGGTTTATCGGCGTTTATTTGACGGAGGTGCTCCTCGCTGCGGGACATGAGGTGGTGTTGTTTAATCGCGGCAATCATCCGGCTCCGGCAGGGGTGACCCAAATTCAGGGCGATCGCCAAGATCCAGCACAACTCAAAGCAAAATTAGCCGGAGAATCATTCGACGCTGTTTTTGATAACAATGGACGGGAATTAAGCGACACTCAGCCCCTCGCGGAAATTTGTTTGCATCACCTTGCAGGTAAAGTCAAACATTTTGTTTATGTCAGTTCTGCCGGGGTTTATTTGCCGACGGATCAGCCGCCCCACAAGGAAGAAGATGCGGTCGATCCCGCCAGTCGCCACAAGGGTAAACATGAAACGGAAGCCTATTTAGCGGCGAGTGAGTTGCCCTGGACTTCGATCCGTCCAACCTATATCTATGGCTCGAAAAACTATAACGATCTGGATGCTTGGTTTTTTGATCGAATTGTTCGCGATCGCCCCATTCCTATCCCCGGCAATGGTCAATTTATGACGCAATTTGGTCACGTTTACGACCTCGCCACCGCTATGGCAGCCGTTCTAGGAAATAGCAAAGCGATTGGGCAAATTTATAATATTTCTGGCGATCGTTTTGTGACTTTTACCGGACTCGCGAAAGCCTGTGCCGCCGCCGCTGGGAAAGATCCCGATCAGGTGAAGATTGTTTATTATGATCCCGCCCAATTTAACTTCGGTAAACGCAAAGCCTTCCCCGTGCGATCGCAACATTTTATCGCCGACATTCACAAAGCGATGAACGATCTCAATTGGCAACCCAAATATGATTTACTCTCTGGCTTAAAAGAATCCTTTACGAATGATTACCTCGCTTCAGGACGGGATCAAGCCGACATTGATTTTTCCACAGATGATCAAATTTTAAATAGCTAATCAATCACTGGTAAATCCCCTAGAAAAATGCCCAAAACTTTTTATTTACATGGCTTTGCTTCCAGTCCTAAATCCTACAAAGTTCAATATTTTCTAGGGCGATCGCCAGAATTAGTTGTGCCAGACTTAAACTACTTTAACCAAGAGAATTTTCAAACCCTGACAGTTTCTCGACAGGTTGAACAAGTACGGCAATTACTCTCAGAACCCAGTTATTTGATCGGCTCTAGTTTAGGGGGATTAACAGCGGCAATTCTAGCCGAAAAATATCCCGAACTTGTAAAAAAAATAGTTCTACTTGCACCAGCCTTTCGCTTCACAGATAATTGGCAAAAAAGATTGGGCAAAGAGGCTATAGAGCGCTGGCAGATAAAAGGAACTTTGCCGATTTACCATTATAGTTATGAGCAGGAAATAGACCTCCATTACGGCTTTTTTCAGGATGCCCTTACCTACTGTCATTATCCCTTTAACAATACAGTACCCACCTTAATTATCCATGGAATTCATGATGATGTCGTGCCCATAGAAGTGAGCCAAGCCTATGCCCAAGATAAGCCTTTGGTGACTCTTTCTCCGGTAGATGATGATCATAATTTGGGAAAATATTTGCCCGATCTGTTTGCTAGGGTGGACGCTTTTTTGCAGAACAGTTAATTGTGATGAAGATATGCAATGGCTAAAAAATAAGATTTTAATGAGACCTTATCGTAGGAGTTAAACTAAGACAATGCGGATTTTATGTTTGAGTAACGGTCATGGTGAAGATGCGATCGCCGTGCAAGTGTTAGCAGAAATTCAAGCGCAAAATCCAATGGTAAGTCTTGCCGCTTTGCCAATTGTCGGGACAGGTCACGCCTACCAAAAATTAGATATTCCTATTATTAGTCGAACCCAACAAATGCCTTCCGGTGGTTTTGTTTATATGGATAATCGTCAATTAATGCGAGACATTAAAGGCGGTTTAGTGCAACTGACATTACAGCAAAATAAAGCGATTAAAACTTGGGCAAAACAATCAGCAACACAACCCGATGAACCCTCTTTAATTCTGGCGGTGGGGGATATTGTACCGCTAATTTTTTCCCTATTAAGTGGGACAAATTATGCCTTTATTGGCACAGCAAAATCTGAATATTATTTACGCGATCGCGATGGTACTTGGCTCAAAAAAACATCGGCTTTGGAAAAATGGTTTGGATCGATTTATTTACCCTGGGAACGCTGGTTATTAAGCCGTAAACGTTGTCTCGCTGTTTACCCACGCGATCGCCTAACGACCGATATTTTGCAAAATTACCGCATTCCCGCCGTTGATCTGGGTAACCCGATGATGGATGGTTTTGATATTCCTAAAATTGAAATTGACGAAGAAAATCGTACCTTAACTTTCGCGTTGTTGCCCGGTTCCCGAATGCCTGAAGCTTTGGACAATTGGCAAAAAATTCTCATAGCGGTTCAATTGCTCATTGAAAAATATCAGTCTCTCAATTTCATCGCGGCGATCGCCCCCAGTTTGGCTTTAGCGGATTTTACTGAATTTTTACTTCAGGCGGGCTGGCAACAGACGAACCAATTGTCCCCCGACCTCGATTTTAACGATCCCGAAGTGCTTATTTTTCAGCAGGATCAAGCCACCATTCTTTTCACCCAACACCGTTACCCGGAAAGCTTACATCGAGCAGATATGGCGATCGCCATGGCAGGCACAGCCACAGAACAATTCGTTGGACTCGGTAAACCCGCCCTGACCATCAGCGGCACGGGTCCTCAATTCACGCCAGCCTTTGCTGAAGCCCAAACCCGTTTACTGGGAGAATCCGTCCTTCTGAACCAAAATCCCGCAGAGATTCCCCAGAAAGTTGATTTTCTACTCAAACATCCCGATTTCATCCAAAATATCGCTGAAAATGGTGTACAACGCATGGGCACACCCGGCGCAGCAGCAAGGATCGCCAGTCATATTCTTAGTTTGTTTTAAAGTTTGTTCCAATGCTCTAACTGTTGGAGAGTGGGCGATCGCCACAAACATTCAGCCGAGGAAAATTATCCATTTCCCGTAGCTCTAAGGCAAACCCTTGCACAGCATCTGGATCCAACAACTGTAACCGCGCTAAAAGCCGTTCACCCTGGACGATAAAATCAGCAATATCAAACCCCGCATAATCCTGCTCTTCAGTGCTACGCAAACGTCGTACCCCTTCGCCCACCAAAATCGTTGCGCCACGCAGATTATGATTTTCCAGGTGGTAGCAGCCCACCGCAATCTGCAAAATCCCTTGGTATAAGGATTTTTCAGGCTCCATAGCCTCAAACCATAAAGCCTCAAGTAGGTCATGGCAGCGATAGAATTCCTTTCCATTTAGCTGCCTGACACCCTCAAAAAAAGAATCAGGAACGATCACAGCCCCTAACCCTTCAGACTTTCGGCAACGTCTTTAATGTAATCAAGCTC
>JBIKYI010000392.1:0-3736 GCA_044355355.1 Limnothrix sp.
CCTTCATGATAAACAACATGCAATGGCAGTCATTGCGCTCACGCATCGGCACACAGGGACAATTCCAAAAGGCATTCGCAACCTCTGCTTTCTTGTCTTCATAATGACGGCAGGGACAGAGGGGCGCTCCTAGCTCCTCTTTATGTTTCGCCAAACCTTCGATCACCACTGCTGTAACCGAAGGATCAACACAAAAGTAAGTATCTGTACGCTGGGCATATTTTTCGGCAAAGTTTTTCATCAACTCTAATGCCTTATCGGAAGCTGTATTCTCAGCAGTCATCGCAGTTTATTTGGGAGTTATAGGACATGCCTATACGATAGTATGCTTTCGTGAATTTCCTCAAGCGCCTCACATGGCTCTGTTACATCTTTGCCATGATTTATAGACGAGATCCGATACTAGGCGATCGCCTAACATGATGTATTCCCCTATACAAAAAATTCTCCAAACGTCAAATCATAAGAAAAAATTAATTTTTTTATAAAGAAAAGCAATACAATGAGTCTCAAGAGACCGAACCATTCCATGATGTGAGGATTGTAACAATGACTGGTCTGATCATTTTTTCCGCCTATTCCCTTGCTCTTGGGTCAATTTTCTATTACCTCAAGCAGCCCTACAACCGCCATTGGTGGCTCAAGATCACCACAGCCCAGCCCCAATGTGTTTACTACTTTGGCCCCTTCACTAGACAAAAAGAAGCCACAGCAAACATTGCCGGATACCAAGCCGACCTTGAGGCAGAACAGGCAAAAATTGTTGAGATCAAACTCAATCAAGCTCATCCCCCTGCCCAACTCACCTTCTGCCCAGAGGAATTTTAGAGTTAGAAGTTTGAGCTTGTAGAGCAGTGTCGGTATGCCCAGGGCTGCCGCAATGATTCAGGTAATGACTAAGACAATCAGCCCATGGTCAATTCTAGGTGAGTCAATAAACTAACGATTAGCGACCATAGCCACGCCATACCCCGACCAGAATTCCCTGGATCTCTACATCCGCAGGGGTTGCCTGGATCGGTTGATATTTAGCATTAGCGGGTTTGAGCAGGATCTGATCCCCTTCCCAATGAAAATGCTTGAGGGTTGTGCCATATCCCGCGACACGCGCCGCCACGATCATGCCATTTTTTACCAGTTCAGGGTCATTGAGTTTTTCCATAATGGCAAAATCTCCTTCTGCAATGAGGTCTTCGATCATGCTGTCGCCGGTGACTCGGAGCGCGTAATGGTTGTCTTGGTTGAGCCAATTACTAATGGGTAATACTTCATTTTGTTCATCGGCGAAAGGCTCGACTAAGCCCCCTGCGGCAATACTGCCTAAGATTTGAATGCCTTCGGACTGTAGCGGAAATAGGATCTTGAGGGTGCGTGCTTTGCCGTCAATCCAGTCAATATATTTTTTCTTGCGCAGACGTTCTAAACGGCTCTGGATGGGGGCAGGGGATTTGAGGTTCATTGCCACCATCATTTGTCGGATCGAGGGGGCATGTTGATGGTCACGAATATAATCAACAAGCCAATCGTGTAATTCTTTTTGTGCTTTGGTTAGTTTTTCCATGGCAAATACTAGTTTATTTGTTCCATATATTTGTTCTATTTCTCTTCACAGAACATCGGTACTAGCTTAATCATGCCATGAAATTTGATAAAAACATATGATCTGACGAAAGTTTGTACTAGTCTCTGTCGCTTTAGGGGCTATGTTTTGGGTTTAAAGCGATAGTTCGTGATGAATTTAATGAAGTTTTGTCTGCTGGGTTGGACTTGGCGATCGCCCCTGTGTCACCCCATTCAGATCACTGAAAAGCTTGATCTGGAAGTGTTTTATCGTTTTTTAAATGTTCTATAGCTGTACTGTTTACCACAGAAATCAGGGGAAATAGCCTCATGGATTTTGTCACTGGAGCAGAGGGGCGATCGCCACAGAAACAGAGGTGAATCGCCCATATTATTTGCCCTTTGCTTAACGTTTTTGGCGATTTGTACTGATCAAATCCGGTTCAACGATGGGTAAAAAAGAAGATTCTGTACCGACAATGCTGTTATGACGTTCGAATAATTCGGTGGGCTGAGTCTGTTGCGGCAAGTCAGCCTGGGGATCCCCTGCCGGCAGCCATCTCACAAAAATCAAGGGTAATAGGGTTGTGAGATTGGTGATGGTGACCAGAATCCACATATGCTCAAAGTCTGTTTCTGTGACTCCGAGCCATTGGGTCAGTAATGCGCCAAATTCGTGGGAGAGTAAACCCGCCAGATTCCAAATCGACATCAACAGGGCAAACATGGTGGCTTCGACCCCTTCCGGGCAGAGTCTAGCGGAGAGGACAAGCACGGGCATAAAGGCAATTTGTCCGGTCACGGTCAGCACCAGGTTATCGCCCAGGCTAAACCAACGGTCATCGATGCCGAGGCTGCGGTTGGCATGGGTCACGAGGAGCAGAGTTGTAAAACCGAGTACGCAGGAAATAACGGTGCTCCAACCGAGGATATTACGAAAAGAAACTTGCTTGAGATATCTCTGGTAAATGCCGATGCCAAGGAGGGCGGCAATACTGGTGACGAGGCGGACTCTACCGAGAAATTCGGGGTTAAAGTCGAGTTCGTTGGTGGCGAAAAAGAAAAAGGCGGAATCAGCGCTAGGGGTTGCTTGCCAGAGGAATACGAAGGCGGTGGGCAGCAGGATTGCCTTCTGGCGCATGGTATTCCAGAGGGTTTTGATCTGTGAGCCGATATTTTGGGTGGTGGCTCGGATGCTGGTGGAGGGTCTGGGGGTCTCGATAATGAGGAGGGCGATCGCCGAA
The DNA here is from genome assembly GCA_044355355.1 of Limnothrix sp. Classification (GTDB taxonomy): domain Bacteria; phylum Cyanobacteriota; class Cyanobacteriia; order Cyanobacteriales; family MRBY01; genus MRBY01. The sequence continues at coordinate 2,805 of JBIKYI010000392.1, forward strand.
ACGAGGAGCGGGAACGCCGCCGTGAGACTAAACACAAAACGAGTACTGAACTGTTCCAGTAGCCAACCACTAAGGTACGCCGTGGACAAACTACCGATCGCCGACATTGCCCAAGTGAGAGATTGCAGAGAACCCACCTTATCCAAAGACTCAGTGCGCGATCGCTCCACCACCACCGAATCCACAATCACATCACCAATCGCGACAGACAACGAACTCAGAATAATCATCGTCGCCGCCAACCAAGAACTATGGACAACCGTCGCCATCGCCGCCCAAGCACCACAGCCCATTACACCCGACAGAATCAAATAGGATCGCCGCCGATAACCCAACAGCGGAAAACCATCCGAGAGAAAACCAAATAACGGCTTAATAATCCAAGGGAACATCCCCAAACCAGTAAGAGCCGCCACCTCCGCCGGAGTCAGCCCTAAATCATCCTTCAGGAAAAAACTCACCGCTAAGCGAGAAATATTCAAGATTCCCTGCACAAAATACACAGTTAAGATCGCAAACAATTCCGGAGTGACGGGATTGCCGAATAGGACAGGTTGTTTCAGTTTCTCTAGGAAGGTCATCAAAGGCGATTTGGAGTAGTGAAGTTTTGTAAATCTTTTCCCAGTATAAACAACACTCTCCCTTGATATAAGTTTAAACAGCAAATTAATCAGCAAAATTGACCAGAAAAAGTTTGATGCCAGTACAGCGATAAACGTCAAACTTTTCCATAGTATCAAGGGCGCTAGTCATCGATCTTGATTGATTTTCATTAAAGCCCCTGAACAAATCCTAAAAGCCGCCCTCCTCCAGTTTTGGTCAACATGCAAGCTTTCCCAATATCATGCATCAGCACACATAAGGCAAAAAAAAGAAACCCTTCTTTTGTCATGTCCGGGTTTCAGGCGAATTTTCAGGTGAGATGAGGCTTC
>JBIKYI010000570.1:0-2567 GCA_044355355.1 Limnothrix sp.
AGGGATTTTTCAGGATTTTTTTACAAATCTTTTAAGGAGCCATGGTTCCAGTGGGCATCATTGCGCCCGTAAAATTCGCGCCCGTGAGATTGGCATCGGTGAAATTCGCGCCCCGTAAATCTGCATTACTGAAGTCAGCATTCATCAGGTTTGCTTCTGTAAAGTTCGCATCCTGGAGATTCGCGCCTGTAAGATCGGCATTGCTGAGATCCGCCTTTGTGAAGTTCACGCTACCCAAAAAGGAACCACGCAGATTAGTGCTACCCAAATTTGCACTACTTAGATTCGAGTAGACGAGTTCAGCGCCGCTGAGATCTGATTGGGCGAGATTTGCGCCAGTGAGTTCACATTGTAGACAAGTTCCTGTATCTTTCAATCTTGCTATTTCTGTTTCGCCTGCGGTTGCGGGTTGAAGCAGACTGCCAAAACAACTAATGGCAAGTACTGATGCGAATAGGAGGTTTGAGGGGCTGGGGGAAAGATTGATGTTTTTCATGGTTCTCAGAAGATTCAATTTAGTTTTTTGTGTGAATTGGATGCTTGATTTGAGATGATTGAATTATAACGAAATAAAAAAGGCGATCGCCTAATGAATTTCTTAAGAATGAGGTGATTAATCTTGATTTTTTTGAGTTAAGTTCAATCATTAATTAATCATTAAATGCGATTAAACTAAACCCTTGCCTAACTGATTAAATTCTAGAACTGTTTGTTCAGAAAGCTCTTGATTTGCCATAATTTGTAAGAGTGCGAAAGGAACTGTAATGTGATTGGCTCCGGCGAGGATTGCCTGGGCAATTTCATCGGCAGATTTTAAACTGGCTGCCAAAATAGTTGTTTTGCTACCTTGTAAAATGGCTTGCATTGATTTCACCAAACTGCAACCATCACCTAATAATTTGGTGGCTCGGTTGACGTAGGCGATCGCATATTTGGCTCCTCCTTCTGCGGCAATTAGGGCTTGGGTGGGATGGTAGATGGCAGTCACAGAACAGGTGATTTCTGCGGACAGTTTGCCGAGGGCAGCAAATCCCGTAAAGGTTGCTGGAATCTTAAGGACGAGTTTGTCACCGATTAGGTTCCGAGCGAGGTAAGCTTCGCGGAGCATCTCGTCTAAATTTTGGCTAGTGAGTTGATAGTAGAGTTCGCCATTGCTAATTTCGGCAAGGGTTTTGAGGGTAACATCGGGGGCAAATTCACTTTTGGCGAGGAGGGTTGGGTTGGTGGTGATACCCTTAACCCAACCCCAGGACATCGCTTGGGTTGCTTCGGTGGCGATCGCCGAATCTAGATAAATCATAGAGTTCTCTGCTGGTATCGATAGGTCATCGTTCTTTGAATTTTACTGAGCTTTCCTAGGAGGACAAAATCTTTAGTCAGTAATGCTTAATCAATACTCAGTAGGTTTTTATCAAAAAGAATCAGGATCTTCTTTCTAAAATAATTTTTATTTTTTTACAAGAGATCATCTGAGCAAGCAAAATAGAGGAACTAAAGCAATCTTTCCCGATCTATCTTGGGATCTGTTCATAGTTTGATGGTCAATGATTTGATGATTTATTGAATAATTACTACAATCATGGCAATGGAATTCACTAACAACCCAAATTCTTATTCAATCCCATCTTTAGTCAGCCATTTATCTAAGGTTTCTTTTAAGTCTTGGATGAAGACGGGTTTGGCGAGGTAATCATCCATCCCTGCATCTAGGCATTTTTGGCGATCGCCAGGGAGAGCATTTGCTGTTAAGCCAATGATCACAACGTTCCTTTCCTGTTGACGAATTAAGAAGGCTGCTTCATAGCCACCCATAATCGGCATTTGACAATCCATCAAAATGCAATCCACTTCGTGATCTTGGCAAAAGCTGACTGCCTCTTGACCATTGACCACTCCCTGTACGTCATACCCCATCATCTGGAGTTGTTTCATGAGGACACTACGATTAATGAAATTATCTTCAGCAATCAGAATCTTTACACCCTTCGCAATCTTGTTTGCATTAGCCATGATCTACATTGATGCCAGTTTTATGTGACGGAATTGTCCCTTCCAATACATTAAATCATCCTGATGTTTTGCTGCGTTACAGGTGGGATAATGCCAGTAGCCCGGAGGAAATATCTAGTGAGTGGATAGTCTTTTGTCGATCGCTGCTGGTGACGATAAACGAATTCCCTGAAAAAAAACTAGGGATCGCGTCTGATCTGCCAGGGGAATGGGTGGTGATTTTTTTGCTAGATCATTCCGAGGGATTTCAGATGTAGATGTGGCTCAAGGTTTAATATGGTTAACTAGGCTATGCTATGACCCGATTTTATCCATAGATGTCCATCCGGATTATTTAGGGTAGGTGGTTCAGGATTTCAATTCACAGGAGTTGCTAAGGCGTACATGTTTGGTCAATTTACAAGTTTCGTCGATCTGCTTCAGTATAGGGCTGATACACAAGCCGATAAAACAATTTTTACTTTCCTTGCTGATGGGGAGACAGAATCTAACTTTTTGACCTACAGTGACCTGCATCGTCGTGCCCAGGCGATCGCCGCTTTTTTGCAGACCTATCA
>JBIKYI010000079.1:0-8617 GCA_044355355.1 Limnothrix sp.
GAATAAGGTGGTAGATTTAATTAATAATCGACCAAGAAAATCGCTTGACTATCGCACTCCGAGTGAAGTATTCTTGCTGTCATCATCAGAACCTGTTGCACTTCAGATTTGAATTGGCGGATCTCTTGATCAATCAGCCAATATTGCCCTGGTTGAAGTGTTTCTAAAGGGGTAGGACGGACGGGGCGATCGCCATAAAAATCCAAGCTAGGGCGACGATAACTAAAGGTCGTAAAAATTTCACTATTAGCAGGGGTTGCTGTGCGAATAATCTCCCCAATGGGTTTAACGGGAAACGCTTCATTAATCTCCCAAAGCCAAGACTGGGAAATGAATAAGAAGCTAAGACTGCAATAGCTACCGATAATCAAGATGGCAATAAAATTGGGATGTTGCCAGCGCCAATGCCATCCTGCTAGGGCAAACATTATACTCACGACCACGACCATAATGATTAAGGGCAATTGTGGATCGCTGAAGTAAAAATAAATAGTTCCTCCTAGGGTGGCGATCGCCAGGGTATAAAACAACCAATGGAGGCGAAGTTTTTGATGAGGTTGCGGTTGCCAACCTGTTGCAAAATAAGAACCTAAAGCTAAGGCAATAAAAGGGTAAACAGGCATCACATACCAAGGTAATTTCGTGCCCATGGTAGAAATCAAACCGAGGTAAAAAAGACTGCCCGTGAGAATTAATTTATGGGGCGCTGTTGGGCGTTGTTGCCAACTATAAAAGTAACTTTGGGGTAGAAAGAATAGCCAAGGTGCTGTGTATTTGATGATTTCTAAAAGATAAAACCAGGGGGGCTGTTGGTGGCTTTCTACGGTGTCGGCAACGCGGTTTAAACCCTGATCTAAAAAATGTACCTGGATAAATTGATCGCCATAATATTGAATTTGTGCGCCATACCAAAACATCACAGGGGAGAAACCAATGCCTAACCCCAACCACAGATAAATATTGCGAAATACTTGCCAGCGACGATCCCAAATGATGAACAGGAGAGCGATCACCGCGATGGGCAACATTAACAAGCCTTTGACGAAGGCGATGACACCTAAGCCCAGCCCAAAACCGATCACCCACATGGGTTGGTGACGCGATCGCAGCAAACACCACAAACTAAAAATCATCCCAGTCATCACGAGACCATCCAACATCGCCAAGCGACCATGGCGCACCACGGGCAGCAAGGTTAGATAAATCAACGCGCTATAGAGGGCAGGGGGACGACTCTGAAACAGTTCCTTGCCGAGGCAATACAAGAGTGGGATGCCCAACGCCGTGGCGATCGCCCCCGGTAGACGGCTCGTCCATTCGTTAACACCACCGAGGCGATAAAAAACCGCCATCAGCCAATCCATTAGGGGTGGCTTGAGTAGATAAGGCTCACCAAATTCCGTCGGGTGTAACCAATTGCCCGTGCGATAAATTTCCCGCGCAATTAAGCCCCTTGTTCCCTCATCCCAATCCCGTAATGGCACATTGCCAAGATTGAGACAAAACAAAAACAGAGCCGCTAGGGTTAATGCCAAGATAATCTGGCGATCGCCCCAAGATTTGCTGGAGATACGGGCGATCATGCAGAAGCATCCTTAGCCGCAGTGGATTTCTTTGTAGTGCTCGCTTTTTTGGTCGTTGTAGTTTTCTTCGCCGTCGTAGTCTTTTTCTCCGCTGTGGTTTTCGTGGTCTTCTTGGTCGTTGCTTTTTTCTTTGTCCCCTTCGTTGCAGACTTTTCTGCAATCAATTCCAATGCTTTCTCCAGGGTGATCGTTTCGATAGTTTCCCCTTCCGGCAAGCCTGCATTCACTTTTTGGTGATTCACATAAATACCGTAAGGACCCTCGTAAACGTTGATTGGTTCATTGTCGGCGGGATGTAAACCGAGTTCCTTGAGGGGCGTTTTTGTTTTGCCACGACCACGACTGCGCTTTGGTTGGGCTAACAATTCCATTGCCCGCTCAAAACTGATGGTAAATAAATCATCTTCCTTTTTGAGGGAACGGTAATCCTTGCCATCTTTGCCCTGGTCATGGACAACGTAGGGGCCAAAGCGACCCAGACCCACTTTGACTGCTTTGCCGGACTCTGGATGTTCCCCCAAATGACGGGGCAGCGCCAATAATTTGACTGCCATGTCGAAGGTCAGTTCTTCTTGCTTGATGGTTTTGGGAAGGGATGCACGTTTGGGTTTTTTATTTTCTTCTGTGACTTCCCCCAGTTGCACATAGGGACCATAGCTACCGATTAGCAGGTAAATGGGTAACCCTGTTTCGGGGTCTGCTCCCAGTTGTTCGGGGCCTTCGGTTTTTTGTTTGAGAATGGTTTCCACCTGGGCGGAATCAAGATCGGCGGGGGTGAGGTCAGCGGGGAGGGACGCTGTGATGGTTTCTTCCCCCTGTTCTGCCTGGATGTAGGGACCAAAACGTCCAATTTTGACTTTGACGGGTAAATTCTCGATGGCGATCGCCTTGGCAACAGCAGGATCAATTTTTTCTTCCTGCATCTTCACCTGGGTTCCTAGCCCTGTATCACCGAGATAAAAATTCTCCAGGTAGGGCAGCCATTGGACTTTGCCTGTGGCAATTTCATCCAGGGTATGTTCCATGTTGGAGGTGAAATCTGTATCCACCAAATTTGGGAAATGTTCCTCTAGCAGGGCAGTCACCGCAAAGGCTGTAAAAGTCGGAATCAAGGCTTTATCGCGCAGTTGGACATAGCCGCGATCAACGATGGTTCCCATGATGGTGGCGTAGGTGCTAGGACGACCGATGCCTTTACTTTCTAGGGCTTTGACGAGGCTTGCCTCGGTGTAACGGGCGGGGGGTTTGGTGTTGTGCTCAATTTCGTCGAGTTTTTTGCAGGTGGGGCGATCGCCTTCCTTGAGATCCGGCAGCACCACCTCCTGATTTTCCAATGCCGCATCGGGATCATCGGAACCCTCCACATAGGCACGGAAAAACCCAGGGAAATCAATGCGTTTCCCGGAGGAGCGGAACTCTGCATCCTCGACGGTAATCACCACCGCAAGCTGGGTAAGGCGAGCATCCGCCATCTGGCAAGCAACGGTACGCTTCCAGATCAACTCGTACAGTTGCAATTCTCTGCCAGTCAGACCCGTTTCCTTGGGTACACGGAAGGTACTACCAGCGGGACGAATTGCCTCGTGGGCTTCCTGTGCACCCTTGCTGCTGGTCTTGTATTGACGGGGTTTGGGGCTGAGATATTCCTTGCCGTACTTCTGTTCGACACAATCCCGGGCGGCGGCGATCGCCTGCTCCGACAGATGTACCGAGTCCGTCCGCATGTAGGTGATGTAGCCCTCTTCATAAAGCTTTTGGGCAGTGCGCATCGCATCCCGCGCCGAAATACCGAGTTTGCGGTTAGCCTCCTGCTGCATCGTGGAGGTGGTAAAGGGGGGAGAGGGCTTCCTTAGACTGGGTTTTTCCTCCGTTTGGGTCACCGTCCAGGGCTGATCCTTCAGGCGTTCCTTGAGGGCGATCGCCTCCTCCTGGGAGAGTAAAACCACCTTTTTACCCTTCTTTAGCTTGCCCGTATCCGGATCAAAATCTGAACCTACCGCAATTTTTTGATTCCCCAGGGCATAGAGTTTCGCCTCAAACTTCGAGCGCTGCTGTTCTAGTTCCGCCTTCAGATCCCAATATTGCGCCGACTGAAATGCCTGACGTTCCCGTTCCCGCTGCACCAACAACCGCACCGATACCGACTGCACCCGTCCCGCCGAGAGACCCTTAGAAATTTTGCGCCAGAGCAGGGGAGACAGGGTATAACCCACTAAACGGTCTAGAATCCGGCGAGTTTCCTGGGCATGGACAAGATTTACGTCAATATCCCGGCAATTGCTGAGGGCAGCCTGGATCGCTTCCTGGGTAATCTCATGGAACACCATGCGCTTGATCGGCACTTTCGGCTTGAGCACCTCCAACAAATGCCAGCTAATACTTTCCCCTTCCCGGTCTTCGTCCGTCGCTAGGATCAGTTCATCGGCATCCTTGAGGGCTTGCTTTAATTCTGTGACCACTTTTTTCTTGGTCTTTGGCACGATGTAGAGCGGCGCAAAACCCTCATCGACATTGACCCCAAGCTGTGACCAGGGCAGACCCTTTTGAGCCTTGGGGATCTCATCGGCGGAGGAGGGCAGATCACGGATATGTCCCATCGAAGCGGTCACATGGTAACCCTTCGGCAAATAATTCCGAATGGTGCGGGCTTTAGTCGGTGATTCAACGATGACAAGAATTGACATGGGTGATCTTACAAATGTAGGGAACTGGCTCAGGGGCATCAATACATACCTTATATATTTAATCAATGTCCTATAGGTATGCTTTTCGTCAAGGCTTAAAAGTTTGTAAAAACCGTACCTTCTGCTTGGCAGGCGGTTTTTCTGTCTGGTTTGCGGTATTGTTTATGTTAGTTGGTTCACTCAGCCTAAGAGCAAAAATGGATTTTTCAAGTACCGTTGCAAGCCAGTTATACACTGGAGCAATTTTGCCAGAAAGCATCGTGATTTTAACCCTCGTCCTCGTGCTGGTGGGGGATTTGATTGGGGGGCGTTCCCGTTCAGGTTGGTTACCCTATGCGGCGATCGCCGGATTATTGGGTTCTGTTGTCGCGCTATATCTCGGCTGGGATAATCCCAATCCGGTGGCATTTTTAGGGGCGTTCAATAGTGATAATCTCAGCATTTTGTTCCGGGGCATTATTGTCCTCTCAACGGCGTTCACGATTATGATGTCGGTGCGCTATGTGGAGCGGACTGGCACGGCGCTTGCAGAATTTATTTGTATTCTGCTCACTGCGACATTAGGCGGGATGTTCCTGTCCGGTGCTAATGAGCTGGTGATGATTTTTATTTCGTTGGAAATGCTGAGTATCTCCTCATACCTGCTCACGGGCTACATGAAGCGTGACCCCCGTTCGAATGAGGCGGCGCTGAAATATTTGCTCATTGGGGCAGCGAGTTCGGCGATTTTCCTTTATGGTGTTTCTCTGCTCTATGGTTTGTCGGGCGGCGAAACGATTCTCAGCAATATTGCGGCAAATATTACCGATGCTCAGGGTACTCAGTCCTTAGCGATGGCGATCGCCCTAGTGTTTGCGATCGCGGGTATTGCCTTTAAAATTTCGGCGGTTCCTTTCCACCAATGGACACCGGACGTGTATGAAGGTTCGCCTACCCCTGTGGTTGCCTTCCTGTCTGTGGGTTCTAAGGCGGCGGGTTTTGCCCTTGCCATTCGTCTGTTGGTGACGGTTTTCGGTTCTGTTGTCGAAGAGTGGCATCTAATCTTCACTGCCCTCGCGATTCTCAGTATGGTTTTGGGTAACGTGGTTGCCCTCGCCCAAACCAGCATGAAACGGATGCTTGCCTATTCTTCCATTGCCCAAGCGGGTTTTGTGATGATTGGTTTGGTGGCAGGTACAGATGCCGGATATTCCAGCATTATTTTCTACCTGTTGGTCTATCTGTTCATGAACCTCGGCGCGTTTACCTGCGTAATTCTGTTCTCCCTACGCACTGGGACGGATCAGATTGCGGAATATGCGGGGCTGTATCAGAAGGATCCGTTGCTCACCCTAGGTTTAAGTATTTGTCTGTTATCCCTCGGTGGCATTCCGCCCCTGGCTGGTTTCTTTGGTAAGATTTATCTCTTCTGGGCAGGCTGGCAGGCGGGCTTGTATTGGCTGGTGTTGCTGGGCTTGCTGACTAGTGTGGTCTCCATTTACTACTACATCCGCGTGATCAAGATGATGGTGGTGAAGGAACCCCAGGAGATGTCTGATTCTGTGCGGAATTATCCGGCGGTGACTTGGACTGCGGTGGGCATGAGACCCCTGCAAATCGGCTTGATCTTTTCTGTGGTGATTACCTCTTTGGCGGGTATTTTGTCCAACCCTTTGTTTATCATTGCGGATAATTCTGTTACGAGTACACCAATGTTGCAGGCGGCAATTCACAATGGGCAAAGCACCATCGCCCAACAATTGGATGATGTCCAAATTGCTCCAGCGATCGCCGATGGGGAATCTCTAAACTAAGTTATTGCTAATTATTAATTAAATTTCATCAAAAGGGCTTAACAGAATATTGTTGAGTCCTTTTTTTGTTGCATGATTTTTGCTTGATTATTGCCTCATTCAAACTTGGGGATAATGGGTTTCCAAATAGGCTAGGGCAGAGGGGCGATCGCCAATTTCTTGATCTAAAGTTTTCCGTAATAAGTCCTCTAAGATAATCTTGAATTGTGGGCTGGGTTTGTAACCTAATGCCTTGAGGTCTGCGCCGTCGAGGGGAGCGCGAATAAATTGCCAGCGCCGTAGATAACACCACAAATCCTGCCGAATTGCCTTGGAACTAATGGCGGCTAATAAAATCACCTCTGGTAATTTAAGGGATTGCAAGGCAAAAACTTTATCGCTCAGGGTTTGGGCTTGTATTAATTGGGGCAGGACTTCGGCTTGTAACTGTGAGAGTTTGACGAGGCGATTAAAACTATCTTTGGGTAATTGCAGGCGATCGCCCACCTTGAGTCGTTCCTCTGGGGCTAGGTTCAGGAGTAAACCCTCAAGACGGATGCGCCAATGTTCCCAATTATGTTCCGGATCGTGATGGCGTAACCAATGATCAACACAACGAATTTGCCACCATAATTCTGGATTGAGGGCAAGATTTTTATGGATACATTTCAATGCGCCCAACTCGTCCAGTAATTGCAAGGTCGCTTTCCAATATTTCGCCGTGAGTAAATATTTTAATTCCGCTTTGAGTCGCGTTGTGAGTGCCGGAGCCTGGGGTTTTTCTCGGTGCAATTTTTCGTAAATGCCGGAGGCGATCGCATAACGAATGTATTCCTCCGTTTGTACTTCCAGTTGAAATCCAAACCGCACCGCAAACCGCACGGCTCGATAAATGCGCGTTGGATCCTCGATAAAACTATTGGCGTGGAGTACCCGAATTTGTCGTTTTTTGAGATCCCACAGTCCTCCAAAAAAGTCTAATAAATCCCCTGATCGCGGTTCCGTTAAACGCAGACATAGGGCATTAATCGTAAAATCACGGCGATAGAGATCCTGACGAATGGAACTGGCTTCCACCTCTGGATTGGCGGCGGGATAGGGATAAAATTCTGTCCTTGCTGTGGCGATGTCCATCCACAGGGAACCCAACACCGGATCTTTATGCCATAAAATCGCTGCTGTTTGAAATTCGCCATGTACCGATAACCTTGCATTGGGATAGAGTTCGCAAATCTGATTCGCCAGGGTTACGCCTGCCCCAACATCCGCCGAGCCATGGAAGCCATCCACCACCAAATCGATATCCTGTAACAGCAATTCTTCGTTGGCATCTGCCAGAAAGACATCCCGCACCGCACCGCCAACCAGATATAAATGCCAGCCTCGGCTTTGGGCGGCGATCGCCGCTGTTTGCAATAAATTCCAGAGGGGAGGGGCGAGACGTTCGGCAAAAATGGCGGTTAATGGCTGGGAATCGTCCTTGAAAGGGGGCAATAAACTTAGGCGCTGTTCTTGGTGATGTTGCCGCAAAATATCGGTGCGGGTGACAATGCCCACCAGGCGATCGCCCTCCACCACAGGCAAACGACCGAGATCCTCACTGACCATAATCGCTTCAATTTCCCGCATGGTGCTATCGGGGGTGATGGTGCGCACCTGGCGACTCATATAACCTTTGACGGGGGCATGGTGAAACCCGTGGTGCAAGGCTAAATCGAGATCCCGCCGGGAAATGACCCCCACCAATTTGCCGCCATCATCCACCACTGCCAAGCCCGAATGACCATAGCGAAAGAGTACCCGTTGGGCTTCCTCAATGGTGGTCTGGGGCAAAATTGTCCGCACGGGAGCCGTCATCAAATCCTTGGCGGTCAGTGCCTGGGGAACTTGGGCTTTGAAATCGGTATAGATTTTGTGCAGGGCTGTTTCTGGTTCTTTGGTGCGTAAATTTAAGGCTGCTGCCTGGTCATGCCCACCGCCGCCGTAGGGTTCAAAGAGTTGGTTTAAATTGGTTCCGGTAATGTGCGATCGCCCGATCACCACCAATTTACCGTCCTTGTCCGTTTGGTTATAAAAATGTCCCAACAACAGGGCATCTAAATCGGTCATCTGCATCATTTTTTCCACCAGGTTAGATAAACCGGGGACAAAATTGGGCGATTGCAGTAAAACCCATGCCAATTTATAACCCTGTACCAATTCCTGATGCAGGTTGGCGATCGCCTCAGAAAACAGATGTTGTACCTGGGGCGAAAAACTCGGTTCTGCATATTCCGCAATAATTTTCACCAAGGCTCCCTGCCCCATCAACCAAGCCAATGCCTGGGCATCCCGCACCGTGGTCTGATCAAAGGTCAGTGAACCTGTGTCCACATGAATCCCCAACGCCATCACCGTCGCTGTATAGGGATCGAGTTCAATGCCCCGTGCCTGTAATTTTTCGGCAATTAATGTGGTGGTTGCCCCCACCGCCTCAATTTCCACATGGGTCGCTGGGATGTCCCGTTCCTGGTCGAGATGATGGTCATAAAGTTCAATGTGCTGCACCTGGGGCGCATCGAACCAAGTCTGAGCCTTG
>JBIKYI010000335.1:0-4142 GCA_044355355.1 Limnothrix sp.
CAGACCGCATTTCAATCAGGGGAAATTCGCCGCGATACAGTGCCAGAAAGCGTTTTACCCCTGGATGTGCGCCCCCGGTCAATACCACCCGCGACCCGACCCGCAAACAGGACAGGGCGATCGCCGCCCCCAGGGCATCAAAATCAACGGTTTGGTGGCAGAGAATGACATCCATAAACTGGTTTTAGCGAATCAATATCTCTACTATCTCACTATTGACTGGTGATCTGGATGGAGAGAGGCGATCGCCCAACGAATCAGCCACAATTTAATACAGGGTTCATGCAGGATTTAGCTCGATAGTTAAGAGGATGTCTGAAAAGGGTGAAGCAGAAGAAAGGTTAGAGATTTAGCCTATAAGAGTACTGAAATCTCCAACCCAAAAAGATGTCTCTATCCTATCCAACAGACCTAACAGATGACCAATGGTTTCTCCTAGAACCTCTCCTACCGGAAGCAAAATCTGGAGGAAGACCTCGCTCTACTAATCTGCGCCATGTGCTCAATGCCATACTCTAGGTGCTCATGGGTGGTATCACTTGGAGACTATTGCCCCATGATTTTCCCAAATGGCAAACGGTGTACCACTACTTCCGACAATGGCGTAATGACGGTAGATGGCAGCAGATTAATCACAAGCTACATCAATGGGAGAGAACCGCTGGTCACAACCGCCCTCATCCCCAAGCTATGGAGTGGTGGATTCTCAGTCGGTGGATACCGCAACCATGATTCATCAGGATGTAGGCATTGATGGTAATAAAGGAGTTAAAGGTCGTAAACGTCATGTCATGGTAGATAGTCTAGGTATACCTTTAGCTGCCGTTGTCACCGCCGCTAATATTCCTCTTTTGTCACTTTCCGAGATAAAGAAGTAGCATATACAATAAATTATGCAGATGAATAAAACGGTTTTAAGTCATTCACTGTACTAATCAATTGATTAAATCCTCGTCATAAATTTGTATTCGGAAAAACACTCAGCCAAGGATATATCAGCCAGAATAATATTAGTGGTTGGATAATTAATCGCAAATTATTAAGCGTTTTCTTCCACCCACTTTCATGATTCCATTGTTCATGCATGGTTAGTTCTATTGAATTCTTATCCATTTTCTCAGGTTTCCCTTGATGGGAGTGAGCAGATGACAATGCTGGTGATTGTAAGCTAATCATTGTGTACACACACAAAATTATTTCCCACCATTTCTCAATATTCTTAAAATCAGTAAACCGATAGTCTGTCCAACCTAATTCTTGTTTACACTGACGAAAACCATATTCTACCCATGTTCTTAATCCGTAAAGATTGCCTAATGTTTTCTTGATTTTCCCTTGAAGATTAGTCATCACAAAAGACGTCGCATTTTCTGGCATTGTTTCTGGGTCTGTTGTTAGTTCCCAGTAAGTTATCTCTCTTCGCTTGCCATAAATTATTTCCCTAATGTATCTCGTTTCTGATTTTTGATTGCTCAATGTTCTTGTAAATTTGCACCACTTATTTGCCCTAACCCTTTGATTGGCAGGCAATACGACTCCATGGTTACTTCTAATCGCTACCACATAAGCTAATCTGTTGTTTGATAATTTTTTGATGAATTGACTACTCTCTCCATATAAACTATCTGCTAATACTAATTCAATCTTAAAATCTAAATTGATTATTTCTGTAATTATTTCTGTTGCCAACTCTATTTTTGTCTTATATTGATCTTCAGTTTTCAACCTCTCTTTTGGCTTAAATACTTTGAACAACAATGGAAATGTCATATTCTTATACACCCCATAGGCATTGACTGAAACTATCCCATTGTCTATTTTTCCTACACTTCCTAAATATTGTCTTGCGACATAATCAGTCTTTTTTCCTTTTTTTCTATCTCCTGTTTCGTCAATAATTACCGTAATGGCTTTTCCATTTAATGCTCTTTTGATTTTCTCTAATCTTAGTCTTCTTATTTTTTCTACTTCCCAGTCTGAGTTCGCAATAAAATGATGTAATGATTGAGCGGAATTTATCCCTACTATCTTTGCTATTTCTGGGAGTGATTTTCTTTTGATGGGCGACATTATCCCTAAATGTAAATATTTAAAGCATTCATAATTTCTTACTTCTTGAAATATCGTTCTATACTCTTCACAATATTCATCAATCAACCTCACTGTTGGGTGGGCATCTCGACGTAAATGTTTCAGGATTTGTAATTCTACGTCCATTGCTACACAAGCTTTTTAGCGTTTTTTCTTTTTCCTATTATATTCTTTATTCTCGGAAAGTGACAAAAGAGGGATACTGTTCAGACATCCTCTAAGGCGTATTTGTCTTTGGATAACTTGAGCAGTTGACGGCGACTCGCTCGATTTGATTCTGTATTCAAAGGCTTCGATTCTTGTCTCAGCCAATACTTGATGATGGGATACCATAGCAGGGTTAAGCTCAGTTGAGGCAGAGCTAAAAATCGTTGCAAACAACGAAGGCGACTGGCATATTTAATCGGTTGGGGAAACAGCCTTGCCAAAGTCGCTAATTGCACGCTTCGCTGTCCTTGCAGCAGTAATACCAAGATATTCAAGATTCGATATTGGCTCTGGGTGAGATGACATTGCAGGACTATCTGATAAAATTCAGGCAACATTATTTTGCATAAGTAGGGTGCTCAATTTACCCTACTTTTTTTCTGCTCTTTTTTCCTCCCATTCCTCTCTGGCTCTACATTTCACCTCTCTTGTCATCCCCTAAGATATTTTTGTTGTAGTTGCTGATCAAGTTTCTTTAAAAAATCAAATCCATAATTATGATTTTCCAGGGAAAAGAATAGGTTGGGATGAATATCTTGTTCATATTCTGTTGATAGGGATGCAAGTCCTAAGGCGATCGCCGCAACACTATCCACATCACCGCCATAGTTGACGCAATCGATTAAGAGACGACCCATGCTTGTGTGACTCACTAAAGCACTAAAAACTGCGTGGATGGTCTGAACTGCATCACATTGAACTTCCTTCTGCCAATGGGTATTAATGGTAAAATTGAGGGTTGTTTGTATCAAGCCAGGTAAATCTTTAATAGCATACTTTTCGTAAATTAATTTGTTGGCAGCTAGGGCAATAATTTGTGAAGAAAGAATTCCCTCGGTTGTATTGTGGGTAACGCTTGCCTGAATTTTAGCGGTGTGGAGTAATTGGTCAATATTGTTAATGAGTCCTAGGGGAACGGAACGCATTGCTGCACCATTTCTGATGCTAATTGGCTTAATTTTTCTGATTAAATCAGCACCATTCTCGCAGGCTTCAAGTAAAGTTTGAAATCCCTTGGCATATCCTAGGCGTTGATCTCGTTTAAAGGTATGGATGAAGAACTCGGCGCAATTTTCCTGGGTGAATTCAATATCGAAAAGTAGCATTTCAGCAAGGGCAATGCTCATTTGGGTATCGTCTGTATAGTGACCCGCAGATAATCCTAAATCGTGCTCAATAAAGGTCGTACCAATGTTATATGCATTGATTTTATCTCTTGCTGAAAACTCAAAGCCAGCGCCGTAAGCATCGCCAATGGCAATTTCTAAAAGCATGTTAGTTCCTCGAAGATTAACGGAGAAATCATTGGATGTTATTATTTTATGTATCGCCCCTCATTCCAATAATAATTCTTCGGCGATCGCCACAAAGTTTTGACTCTGCTCAGCTAAAACCTGTGATGCTTTTAGACTTTCTTTTGCCTTTGCAATAAATTTTGGAGTCTCTGGTTTCATAGTATAATTCCTTCTCTTTTAACGTTGGCAAGAAAAGGTGTATTTTGCTGATGAAATTTTGCCGAAGAGATAAAGTGACAAGAAATTACGACATCATTTTCTAAACTATATTTAGCAATAATATCGCCAGTCTTATCAATTTCTTTATATGGATTTATTTCAGTTCTAAGAATAGTCAACAAATCAATATCTGAAAATTCTTTTGCATCCCCTCGTGCTTGAGAACCATATAAAATAAGACTTTCTAGATTTTCCTTGTAAAAGTCGCTCAAATCTCGCTTTATATTTCGCCAATTCAAATCTGAAGTGCAACAGGTTCTGATGATGACAGCAAGAATACTTCACTCGGAGTGCGATAGTCAAGCGATTTTCTTGGTCGATTATTAATTA
>JBIKYI010000395.1:0-3692 GCA_044355355.1 Limnothrix sp.
GCCTCCGCCGCCGTATTTGCCAAACCCATCTCCGGCGCAACCGTCGAGATCAAAAATGGTTGCCTCAATGCGAGGGAAACACCCCAAGGCAAAATCATTGCTTGTCTTGGTAAAGGCGCAATCCTCAAGGATGTGATTAAAGAAGAAAACGGCTGGTATCAACTCTCCAGCGGCAATTGGGTTGCCAGCGCCTATGTCAAATTGCCCAACAATGCCGAAACCACCAAAGCTGCGACTCCTCCCCCAGTCACAACCGTCGGTCCCAAAGCAAACAACAAAGGAACCCCCGCCAAAACATCTCCACAGAATGTCAGCACCCAGCGTACCCTGATGTACCAAAAGGCAAAGCCGCTCCAGGGGGATGATGTGCGACTTCTGCAAGAACACCTCAATTGGTACAAACTTCTTGCTCAACCTCTGAATGTGGACGGCGTTTTCGGCACAAAAACCAAACTGGCTGTAGAAGCATTCCAGCAACAGAAAAATCTGACCATGGATGGCGTTGTGGGTGCACAAACGAGGGAAGCCTTGAAATTGTAAGTTTGGCGTTAGTCAGTCTAAAGTGACAAGTCTGAAGATTGTCATTACAGCCCTACGTGACCATGGGATGATAGGTTAGTCTGTTCTACGGCATACTTTTCTACGGCGTATTTTTAGACTTATTGTCCTATGGTCAAAATTAACGAAAATTACCTCAAATTAAAGGCGGGTTATCTCTTTCCGGAAATCGCCCGTCGTGTCAATGCTTTTATCGCAGAAAATCCCACGGCTCCCGTGATTAGATTGGGGATCGGCGATGTGACGGAACCGCTCCCTGCGGCTTGCCGTGATGCCATGACCCAGGCGGTGGCGGATATGGGCGATCGCCAATCCTTTAAAGGCTATGGACCCGAACAGGGTTATGAATGGTTGCGCGAAAAGATTGCTGTCCATGATTTCCAGGCGCGGGGCTGTGATATTGATGCCTCCGAGATTTTTATCTCCGACGGTTCCAAGTGCGACACGGGTAATATTCTCGATATTTTTGGCAAGGACAATGCGATCGCCGTGACGGATCCCGTCTACCCGGTTTATGTCGATACCAACGTGATGGCAGGTCACACCGGGGAAGCCGATGATTCGGGTAAGTATGCAGGTTTAACCTACATTCCCATCACCGCTGAAAACGATTTCGTGGCACAAATTCCCACGGAAAAAGTTGACTTAATTTACCTCTGTTTTCCCAACAATCCCACTGGGGCAACCGCGACCAAGGAACAACTCCAAGCCTGGGTTGATTACGCCAAAGCCAACGGTTCCATCATCTTCTTCGATGCCGCCTACGAAGCCTTTATCACCGAAGCGGACATTCCCCATTCCATCTATGAAATTGAAGGGGCAAAGGACTGTGCGATCGAATTCCGTTCCTTCTCCAAAAACGCAGGCTTTACCGGAACCCGTTGCGCTCTCACCGTTGTGCCCAAAACCCTCACCATTACCACCAGCACAGGCGAAGAAGTTCAACTCTGGAAACTCTGGAACCGTCGTCAATCCACCAAATTTAACGGCGTATCCTACATCGTCCAACGGGGTGCAGAGGCAGTTTACTCCGAAGCGGGTCAAGCCCAGATCAAAGAATTGATCAGTTTCTACCTGGAAAATGCTGCCATCATTCGCCGAGAACTCCAAGCGGTTGGGTTTGATGTTTATGGTGGGGTGAATGCCCCCTATGTGTGGGTCAAAACTCCCGATGGTTTAAGCAGTTGGGACTTTTTTGATAAGCTCCTGCTCAACTGCAATGTTGTCGGTACACCCGGTTCTGGTTTCGGGGCGGCAGGGGAAGGCTATTTCCGTATTTCTGCGTTTAACAGCCGTGACAATGTGATTGAAGCGATGAAGCGTATTACTGCTGCTTTTGCATAATTAATCACTCCAAAATTTATTGAAATTATGTCAGGGATGTATCAGTTTGGTGCATCCTTTTTTATGGTAAATAATCACCCGTTTCAGATTTCAGGGAACGTGAATCGAAATGATTTGGGTAAACCCAGACCATAAATTCCTCACAACAGATGGAAAAATGCTGGCGATCGCCTTCATTACAGCAGACACTAAATCCGGTGCTATAGTGGTGTCATGACAGAGCTAGCTCCCTTACATCTCGTTGTCGATACCAATATTGTTTTAGAAGGTTTAACCAAACAGGGCAGTGCGTCAGGGTTAATCATCGAAGCTTGGTTAGCAAGGTTATTTGTTGTTCACGTCTCCACAGCCCTTGCCTATGAATATCAAGATGTTCTGGGTCGCAAACTATCCTCCACCCGTTGGCAAACTTTGAAGCCTGTCTTGGGGACATTACTGAACCTTGCCGAATTTACTGAAATTCATTTCACTTGGCGACCAACTTCACCTGACCCCGGCGATGACCTAATTATCGACTGTGCCATGAATGCTAATGCGGCGATCGTCACTTCCAACCTCAAAGATTTCCAGCGCGCTAAACAATCCCTCGGCTTAACAGTTCTTTCCCCCGCCGAATTAATTTTGCAACTTACAGGAGATGAATAATTTATGAGTCGTTTAACGCTACGCTTACCCGCAAGCCTCCATCAACAGCTTAGTGAGCAGGCATCCCAAGAGGGGGTCTCTCTCAATCAATATATTGTCTATGCCCTAACGCGCCAAGTTTCCCAAAATTATGTCGTGGAATCGGTTTCGGCGAAGACTGTTCAGCAGCAAAACGCCTCATTTCAAAAACTTTTGGATGATTTAGGTCAGGCGACCCCTGAAGAGGTGACATTAGCCCTCAACTCAAGGGAAATCATAGACCCGGAACCTGAATTAACCCCAGAAATCATGGCTAAATTTCGTCAAAAGATATTAGGCAAAACTTAAAGCATTTTTGGTTGCCTCATGTTTGAGTAGGGTTTAGAGCTTGCGGAATTTACTCCAGCGGATTTACCTAAACCTCAATTATTTGGAATCGAGATAAGGGAACATAGGAAGGGAAATCGCCGCCAATCTCAAAAATACTGTCATCGACACACAAAAATAAAAACTCTCGTTATACTCAGTGAAGATGTATTTAGCCTCGACCGTAGTAATCTGCTATGGCGATATTTGATGATGTCCAAAGATGATGCCCGTAATTCTGCCTTTAACGCCGCAGCAGCCAGCCAAGTACACCATGCAACGTTCGCAGATATCAGGAATTTCACCCCAGAAAAAATCAATCATCTCAAACGTGGCGGTATTCGTTCCGGTGCTGGGCGAACGGATCTTGAAGCCCAAGCAATGCTGGACAAGGTTCCTCCTTCCCAACGAGTAGGAGTAGATGGTCAGACAGCGGCAGCAAAATTCAAAGATTATGCAAAAGATAAAGATGTGAGTCATATACAGTCCCATAATCAAGGTGGGTCATCTGCTCCCGAAAATATGACATGGGAGCATAAATCTCTAAATCGTTCACGGGGCGATAAGAATATGACTCCCAAAGAACAACAGCAGATTGCAAAACAAGCCCGTGTCGATAATATCAATGGAGCACTTCAGGCAGGTTTAAAAGCGGCTCCTAGGGGGGCAATGATTGGAGCAATCACTACAGCGCCATTTTCATTGCGCCAATTCAAATCTGAAGTGCAACAGGTTCTGATGATGACAGCAAGAATACTTCACTCGGAGTGCGATAGTCAAGCGATTTTCTTGGTCGATTA
>JBIKYI010000396.1:0-3689 GCA_044355355.1 Limnothrix sp.
TCTGGCAGGGCGCGGGTGATGAGGGCGGATTTGGCGTTGGTGCCGAGTTTTAGACCTTCGCACACACCTACGGCGATCGCCATGACATTTTTCAATGTACCGCCGAGTTCTGTGCCGAGGGGATCGTTGTTGGTATAAACCCGAAAGCAGTCTGAGGCGAAGAGTTCTTGTACGGTGGCAGCGGCTTGGGGATCGGTACTGGCAACGACGGTGGCAGCGGGTAAACCGGCTTCGATTTCCTTGGAGAGGTTGGGACCAGAGAGGACAACGATGGGATGTTCGGGGAAGGTGGCTTGCCAAATTTGGGAGGGGGTGCGGCTGGTTTCCGGGTCGAGTCCTTTGGTGGCAGTGACGATAATGGCTTTGGCGGGGATGGAGATGGCACGGAGTTTTTCGGCGATCTCGGCAACGCCCTTCATGGAAATCGCGGACACAATCACATCGGCATCGGCGATCGCCGCCTCCAGACTGAGTTCATTCCGACGCGACCAAAGGCGAATTTCGTGGTTATTTACCCCAGCTAAGGTGGCGAGGGCAGAACCCCAGGCTCCAGAGCCAAGTACAGCGATTGTTCGGTAGTTAGTCTTCACAGCTTTTGGGCATTTTTGAGGAATGAGGGTGGTTCTGGCGGGCTGACGGTCGTCCGAACGGGTTGGTAAACGGTCTTGATTTTTGATGGTTTACTAACTTGCAAATATGATACTTGGAAAAAGTTTGCTTAGGTCAGTGGGGGAGGCAATAATCGGGTAGGCAATTTTCTTCGATAAAGGTTTTGTAGGCGGTAACTTGGCGATCGCCCTCTGTTTGATCCCAGCCGCAATGTTGACTGAGGGTGGTCACAAGGGCTGGAATTGCGTCATAGCCATAATTTGCCAACATCGAGAGGGTGGTACGACGACGACAAATATCGGTTAGGTTATGGGCTAGTTCCGATTGGATGGCGTAGACTGCTTGGGCTTTGATGTCGGGCAGGTAGGACACCAGGCGATCGCCCAAATCCGATGCCTCGTCAACTAATGCCAAGACTTCCACAGCTTTTGCTCCATAGACCCGGAATAAATGCTGAATTGAAGTACGGTTGACGGTGGCGTGATAACGCTTGGTCATGGCTTCTATTTGCTCAGTATCGGCGGCGATCGCCCCAGATAGAGGCTTGTTACGGGTGGGACAAGGGGGAGCAATACGTTTTAATTTGCCATAGACCCGATCCACGATTTCTTCACTCACCTGGCGATAGGTCGTTAACTTGCCGCCGATCAGGGCAATCAAATTGTTTACCCCCTCGGTTTGGTGATCGAACAAAATGTGACTGCGGGTGATGCTGCTGGGGTTTTTATCACCCACATAGGGCAAAGGGCGCACCCCGGAATAGGTAAAACGCACATCCTCACGGGTCAACTGCGCCGAGGGTAAAACACGATTCGTTTCTGACAACAGATAATCAATCTCTGCATTGCTGGCTTTGATTGCCCTGAGGTTGCCTTGGTATGCTAGATCCGTTGTGCCGATGAGGTATTTCCCTAGCCAAGGAATGATGAAATAGGGACGGCGATCGCTGGCAGCTTCTACATAGAGGGCGGTTTGGGGTGCGCCAGGGAAGGGATCGACAATCAGATGACTGCCCTTTGTGCCGCCCATTTTTTTCGTTGTGCCAATGGTTTGAACTTGCCCTTGTTTACGTCCGAGGTGACAAATTTGATCCACCCATGGACCCGATGTATTCACTACCACCGCACCTCTGGTATTAACGGTAAAAGTTGCGCCCGAAAGTTGATCTTCGCAGGCGATCGCCACAATTTCCGGCGAATTTTCTCCTAATTGCAGCCCTTGCACTGCCACATAATTTAAAACCGTTGCCCCCGCAGCCTGGGCATCCAGCACATTTTCCAAACAAAGTCGTTCCGCATATTCCACCTGAGCGTCATAATATTGCGCTGCTCCGACAATATCCGGCGATCGCACCGTGCGAAAAAGCTGCTTAAACTTTTGGGCGCTCAACATCCGGTGATTAGGAACCGTCTTATCAAAACTCAGCAGGTCATAGAGCAGCATCCCCGCCTGCACCAACCCATAACCCCGCGCCGCACCACGATACAGCGGAATCGTCATCTGGAGGGGCTGTACCAAGTGGGGAGCATTATGGAGCAACCGTTCACGCTCATGCAAAGATTCACGCACCAGAGCAAACTCAAAATATTCCAGATAACGCAGTCCCCCATGGATCAAACGGGTTGACCAACAAGTCGAACCGCTTGCAAAATCATCCTTTTCGATGAGCAAAGTTTTCAAACCGCGTAACGCCGCATCTCTGGCTGTTCCCGCGCCATTAATTCCGCCCCCAATAATAATCAGGTCATAGGTCGAATGCTGAATCGTTGAGAAATCTCGCATAATTACCTGTTGAGGACTGTTACTTATCTTAATTTATTCTTATTTATTCTTGAGACGCATTTATTCAGAAGCAAAATTATCATCTGTTCTAATTCACTTTATATCGACATGGCGATCGCCTTTTTTAGCAGTGAAAATTTTTATTATCCAGTTTAAATTAACTTTGTTGCGTATACTCTGTAATGATATCTCTGATTTCTTCGGCTTCAATGTCCGACTGTTCAGACTTAGGATAAATAGTTAGTAGAACTATTCCTGTTGATGTTTTGAGATAATAAATTAGTCGATAGCCTCCACTTTTTCCTTTGTTAATGTCACTGTTTTTAACTCTGAGTTTGAAAACAGGATAGCCAATCCCTGATATTTGATCGCCGAGTAGTTCTCCTTGCTCTAGTTGATTGATAACTGGTTGCAGATCTTGACGAATGTTGCGATATTTTTTGGCAAGGTTACGTATGTTTTTTTGAAAAGTTGGTGAAGCTTCAATTTGGATGGGATTAGGCATTTTCTAGTCCTTCCCAAAGTTGAGATACTGGGATTGTTTGTCCTGTCATTGCTTCGTGCCATGCTTGGCGAAAGTCGGATACTATTTCTTCTTTTGTAAATTCTTCTGTTGATTCTGGAATGAGTACGATAATCTCTACTCGACTGTTTTTGTTGTTGAGGAGCGGGTGATCTAGGGTAATTTGTCCTTGTTCGTTGATAGTTGCCATTGCTTTAAGTGCTTTCATGTTTTTATTCCTTAGTTAAATGTTTTACTTAATTGTAATCGCTGCATATTCTTGTTCGGTGAGTGCAAATTCTGGATCGATGATTTTTACTTCGTCATAGGTGAGTTGATAGAGTTTATATACTAAATGATCGATCGCCTTTTCTAATTCGCTCGTATCAGCTTTAGGATTGCCTTTTTTCGCATCAAGACATTTCTGTACAAGTTTTTCTATCGCTGTACGTTGTGATTTCGTAGCATTGACAATAGGAATTTGAGAAATATAAGGCGTTTGCATCGCATATGTTCCGCCAGCCATTTTTCCAACAATTTGATCTAGAAAAAACCATACTAGAGTTGAGTTTAAAAGTGCTAAAAGATAATAATTAGAATTGGGTATTAAAAATGTTTTATTGTTAGAGTAAAAATTATTTTCATCCCAAGCAAATGCTTGATGAGTTGCTATTTCTTGATATAAAATTTTAGGACTTTCAAAGTCTTTCCAGTAAGCTACATTATCTTGAATCTCATACCATTGATATGTCCCTGCTTTTCGTCCTATACTAGGTGTCAATTTTGCCTTGAATTG
>JBIKYI010000397.1:0-3686 GCA_044355355.1 Limnothrix sp.
ATATCGATATGATGCGATCGCCCGTCTACGGGATAGTCAGGGGAATAAGCCTAATGGTGATGGAGGCAATCAGGCTTCCAAGACTGAGCAGGACATCGGGAAATATTTACAGTTGGGACCATTGGGAACTGCCTTGATTCCTCGTAAAACAAATCCTAAAAAACCGCGTATTTTGTTAATTGATGAGATCGATAAAAGTGATATTGATTTGCCAAATAATCTTTTAAATATTTTTGAAGATGGAGAGTTTGATATTCCTGAGTTGATTCGCATTAAAGATGAAACAAAATCTGGGGTAGAGGTGAAAACTTACTACCGTCATGAACAGGAAGATTTAACTTATACGGTTCCGAAAGGTCAGGTTAGGGCAAAAACATTTCCTTTGGTAATTATGACGAGTAATGGTGAGCGGGAATTTCCACCTGCGTTCCTCCGGCGATGTTTGCGGCTGGAGATGCCTCGACCAGATAAAACTGCTTTGACTGCGATTGTGAATCAGCATCTGGGTGATGAAAAGAACAAAGATAAGGCGTTTCAAACTCAGGTTAGTGAGCTGATTGATGAATTTTTGACCTGTCGCGATCGCCAAGAAAGAAATTTAGCGACGGATCAGCTATTGAATGCGGTTTATTTATTGCTTGAAGGGCGATCGCCTGATGAAAAAGAACGTCAGGTTTTGTTAGATCGTTTATTCCAATCTCTGGATAGTTAGGTTTTTTGTTATGCCAGAGGATTTGATTTCAGAAGAGATTATCAATATTTTGCAGCAGGCAGGTCATGAAGTTGGCGATCGCCCTCTGGAATCAACGGAGCTTGCGGATATTCTCTGGTTTGCGAATCAAATTCGTCTTAATTCAGTCGAACAGTCACCGATTGAGGATTTAGAACGGGATACTGAAAAAGACACAGGCGATCGCCCTAAGCCTTCTACTATTCCGGAGAAAACGGATCAAAAACCACGGGAGATTAAAAAGGAATCCACTGCGCCAGAGCCAGTTGCTAATATTTCTGTTGAAAGTAATGACACCACGAAGAAAAAGTCTAGGGGAGGAGTAACCACACCATTTCGAGTCCCAGCGGCAACAGCGATTCCAGATCGTCGCTTAGTCTCTCGATCTCTGTACCCATTGCATACTAGAGTTCCCTCGCGTATTCAGAAGACCTTGGATATTTCTGAAACGATTAAACACAGCGCAGAGGAAGGGTTTTGTGTTCCCATCCAGAAACCTGCTTCCCAGAGGTGGTTAGATGTGGCAGTGGTTATTGAGAAAAGTCCGGCTTTTGGGATTTGGCAGCAAACGATTAAAGAGTTTGTGGATATTTTGCGGCGGCAAGGGGCATTTCGGGATGTGAAATGTTGGTATGTTTCTTCGGATCCCAGCACCGATGAGCTTTGCCTACAGTCCCAGAATGGCAATATTCGTAACCCAAAAGAGCTTGTCCTGATGGGCGATCGCCGCATTATTTTAGTGTTGAGTGATTGTGTCACTCCGGCTTGGTTAAAAGTCCCTAATGTGGAAGAGGCAAACAATCAAAAGCTTGCTGCTTGTTGGCAAGATTGGCTGAGTTATTGGGGAAAATATCATCCAGTTACCCTTCTGCAAATGTTACCGCCAGCATTTTGGCGACGGACAGCTTTAGGGGAGATGGAATTGCTTTGGCTCAGTTCTTTCACAAAAGGTGCGCTCAATGAGGACTGGCATTGTGAGACTCGTAAACCTTGGAAGGATATCAAGTTAGAGCAAGGATTTCCGATTCCGGTGATCACTCTCGATCCCTATTCACTCAATGTTTGGGCGAAGGGGACAGCAGGTAATAGTCCGACGAAAACGGCGGGTGTTTATCTCAAAGGAACGGAAAAAACGACTACTGGAAGTTCTAGCTCATCAGGCGTGCAGGCTCCGGTAAATGCTGAAGCTTTATTTAAGCAGTTTATGAATACGGCTTCTTTGTCAGCAAGGAGGTTAGCGGCTTTGATGTCTGCGGTTCCGGTGCAGTTGCCTATTGTGC
The DNA here is from genome assembly GCA_044355355.1 of Limnothrix sp. Taxonomy (GTDB): domain Bacteria; phylum Cyanobacteriota; class Cyanobacteriia; order Cyanobacteriales; family MRBY01; genus MRBY01. Next base: position 2,011 of record JBIKYI010000397.1, read on the forward strand.
GGTTAATTCAGCGATCGATGTTACGGATGGATTCAACTGCGCTTCATGTGGCAGAGGTCTTTTTTAGTGGGATTCTGAAGCGGATTAATGAGGAAGCTGATCCTGAGAAACGTCTCTATGAGTTTGAGCCGGGGATTCGGCAGTTATTAAATCAGGTTGTACCGCCGACTGAGTTGGCACAGGTGATTGATTGTATTTCGGCGGATATTGCAAAGCGGGCGGGCTTCGAGTGTGTACGGGAATTTCGGGCGCAATTGTTTATGGCGGCGAAGGCAGCTGATGCGGAAGGTTTAGAGACAACTTCTGAGATGTTGTTTGCGCGGGTTGCTCTGGAGACTTTGCAACGGTTGGGTGGTGAATATGCGGAGTTTGTCGAGCGTATCGAGACTCGCGTTTCGACTACTCAGGAACGGACAAGTGAATCTCTAGATGAGGAGATTAATTTTGGTGGCAAAAAGATTGTGCTTGACTCATATTCGTTTCAGACAGGTCAGTTTGTACATCAGAATCCTTTAGTGCAAGACAAAAAAAAATATCAATAAGAGATTTTTTGTATGCAATCAATCTCAGTCAAGATCTAGATCGCATTGATCCATTGACGGGGAAATACTTCATCGATTTTACTTCGGTGCGAGGCGGTTACATCATTAACGAACTGAAGGATAAGATCACCTATTGGCATCGCAATGAGCCGACTTGCGATCTGTTTACGGGGGATGTTGGCTGCGGGAAATCGATGGAATTATTGCGGCTCAAGGAGGAACTTCAGGAAGAGGGCTTTGAGGTGGTTTATTTTCAGTCCAGTGAAGACCTCGAATTGTCAGATGTTGATATTTGTGATGTGCTGTTGGCGATCACCCGTCGTGTGAGCCAAAATTTATCCCATCTGACCCTAGGGGAACCGAAAAAATTTAAGGGATTATTGCAGGGGATGGTGGATGTTTTAACTGCCGAAGTAACGGGCGTTCAGTTCATTATTCCGGGTTTGGGAAAACTTGGAGTTAATACTGCGGATGGGCATTTTTCTCTATCGGTGGGGATTGGGGAGATTATGGTTAAAACGAGAAGGGAAGTAAAGTTACGTGACGAGATGCATAAATTTCTCGATTCTCAGAAATCTTATCTTGTTAAAGTGATTAATGAAGAACTCCTTGAACCGGCGATCGCCAAACTCAAGGAAAACGGCAAACAGGGTTTAGTTGTGATCGTCGATAATCTTGACCGTCTAGATAGCCGAATTAATGCCTTTGGTAGACCACAGCAGGAATATTTATTTGTGGATCAGGCAGAATATCTCACTAGTCTTCGTTGCCACATGATTTATACGATGCCTCTCTCGCTGAAATTCTCCAATGAATACGGCAATCTTACCCAACGTTATCCAGACGAACCAAAGGTCTTACCGATGGTTCCGGTACAACTGCGCAACGGGGCAGATTGTCCAGAGGGGATTGCCCTGATGAAACAGATGATTTTGGCGCGGGCATTTCCAGACGAAACTCCGGAAGAGAGACTAGAATACATTCCTGATCTATTTGACAGCGAGGAAAGCTTGACTTATCTCTGTCGTATGAGTGGCGGAAATGTACGGAATATTTCGCGATTACTGATCGATTGGGTCAAAAAAGAACGTGCTTTTCCCCTCACCCGCAGCAAGCTCGACATGGTGATTAATG
>JBIKYI010000398.1:0-3685 GCA_044355355.1 Limnothrix sp.
GGGATGCACGGGCAAAATAATCGGATACATCGCAATGAGTTCTGACCGATCCGCCGATATTAATACTTCCCCAAATAAATTCTTGCGTACTAATTCCAATTTTTCGACGTAGGGTGCACCTGCTGTTTTTATCACTGGTTCCTCTCGCAATTCATAACGATTAGAAAGATGCACCATATTGCGATCGTCAATCAACATCACCAAATTAAGATTTGGATCACTGCCAAGTTGACTGATAATTGTGACTTCAGCTTCTTCAATATTGGTGCGCCGATACAAATAATCTAAGATCCTTGATGTCTGTCCTGCGGAAATTTGGACATAATTTTTGGTGTTAATTTCTGTCCTTTTATAAGCCTCCTTAATTTCATGATTAAAAGAAGTTAAGCCCAACAGGCTCCCACAAATAATTAAAATGGCAGGAATTGAAATTCTTAAAGAGATCGGTAAAATTGGCAATTTCATGGGAACCATTGGGGAGATTTAGATCTTTGCATTCTTGATAAAACGGTCATCAAGAATACTGGCAGGATCAATTGTTTTGGGGAGTAACTTGTTATCGACCATAATTTTTACGAGTTTGGTCATGCCATTAACCAATGAGGGATCGCTTCCATCGAGTAGTTTCTGATTGGCCTGTAAATTGGGTTGGCTGAGTCCTTCAAAGGCATTGAGGATTTGTTCAGGAGTAACTTGGGTGCGTTTGGCCATCCGCACTGCGGCATCTTGAGGGTTTTTCTCGAAATAATCTAAGGCACGAAATCTAGCATCCACTAGAGCTTGGATCGTTTTGGGTGAATTGGCGATCGCCTCTGTACTTACCGCCAATGTATCTACGATTTCCCCTGGAATCTGACTACTATCAAATAGCAATTTTGCGCCAGCCGCTAACAGGTTAATTCTTGCAGGTCCAAACGTAACCACCGCATCGACTTTTCCCTCTTTGTAAGCCCGTTCATGTTCCGTCAATTCCAAAGACACAATCTGAATATCCTGGGTGGTCATGTCATTCTTTTCTAAGGCACGGGCGATAAAAAACGCGCCGAGGGAAGTTGCTTCTACGCCCACACGCTTACCTTTCAGGGATTTCATGTCGGTGAATTCTGGCTTACCCAAGATCACATCACCACCATTGGAGACATCCATGATCGCGATAATCCGAATATCTTCCTGAGTCGCGGCGATCGAGATGGCTTGATCGATTGATAATCCTGCGCCTTCAATTTCTTTATTGCGATAGGCTCGGACTTCCTCTGTGCCGGAAGGATAATCCACTAAACGGATCGGTTGCTTGTCATAGTACCCCAAATCCCTCGCCAGATATAGGGTTTCGTATCCCGTCCAGAGATTTGCACCGATGCGTAATGGAGTGCTTGTTTGGGGGCTACAGTTGGTCAAGGCGATCGCCACAATCACCGTCAATAGGCTGAAGAACGGATATTTGAGCTGGCGAGTAATTTGGCCTATCCAATCATGATTAATCTGTTTAAGCCATTTTTGTGATGTCAAGAAAAATGATTTCATCTAATTTTCTTATGTTAAAGTTTTACTTATCGATATTGTGGCTCGTGATTTTTTGGAAGAATCCGAGCAGTTATCTTTCAAGATAAATTGGGTTGATGATTATGATCAAGGGTTAGTTGAGATTGGTTAAGAATGGGGTCATAACAGAATTATACTTTAAGACTTCAATGTCGCTTTAAGTAATGATTATCGCAAGCTTACCTAAATTACTGAAACTATCGATAGATAAGGTTTTTGCAGATTTGGTGCAGGGATTATCATCAGTTAATGCCTTTTTTTGTCGAGCTTAAGTTTATTAACATATATCCTGAACTATTTGTCATGCAAGGCTTTTGGGAAATTTGATTGGGCGATCGCCTTATTTATTCTCTAAGTGTTTAAAAAAAACTAAAGTATGTGAATGTAACTGTTTATTTGTGAAGATTTTGTGAAGATATGGATAAGCTTTTCTACTGTGATCCCAATTATAGACTTTCTCACAGGATCAAATTTCAGCTCATAAAAAAAGAGAAGCGCGATCGCCTCCCTTAATGTCTTACGAATTGCAACGAATAGCATCTATGTCATTTGAGCTATTGCTATTAATCGTTGTTAATTAACGTTGAATCAACATATTCAGTTAATGGTTAATTAATAGTTTTTGAGGGTTGCCTTGGCATCGCGGCAATCTAAACAATCGCAAGTACCGCGCTCAAGGGCATGTTCTTTGAGGATTCTTCTTGCCCAAACTCTTTGCATCGCAGTTAGTGTGCCGTTCCGTTGTGTGTCTTTCATAGCCATCTTTGATTACTCTCCTTTGCAAGATTACGAGCGAAACTGTATCAATCGCTACAATATTTATAGCATTTTCATAACTTTGACTGGGATGTAATGATACAGGTCTTAATAATTCACCCAAATTTTCTCAGGAAAAATGGGCGATCGCCCTGTCTATTGCATCCGGTCAATGGTGCGATATTGAATCGCTTCGGCAATGTGGGCAGTCTGGATCTTGGGCATAGCGGCGAGATCGGCGATCGTGCGAGAAACTTTCAGGATGCGATCCATCGCCCTAGCGGACAAACCTAGTTTACGGATCGCCGCTTCCAACAAAGTTCGACTCGCATCATCCAGGGCGCAATGTTCCCGGAGATCGTGGGATTTCATCTCCGCATTGCAATGTACCTTGGGATTAAGTTTGAAGCGCTCATGGGCAATCTGTCTTGCCTGATTCACGCGATCGCCCACGGGTTGGGACGGTTCACCATTGCCCTGCTGCATCATTTCCTCCGGTTTAAGGCGATTCACTGCCACCTGGAGATCAATACGATCCATCAGGGGACCCGATAACTTTGCCCAATACTGTTCCCGCGATCGCGGACTACAACTACAAGCCTGAATCGGATCACCAAAATAACCACAGGGACAGGGATTTGTACTCGCCACAAGGGTAAACTGCGCCGGAAATTCCACCGATTGCTTCGTGCGAGAAATACTCACAAAACCATCCTCTAGGGGTTGCCGCAAAAACTCCAGCACATTACGCTTAAACTCGGTCAATTCATCCAAAAACAAAACCCCTCGATGGGCAAGGGAAATTTCCCCAGGACGCGGAAAACTGCCCCCACCTACCAGCGACGGCCCCGAAGCAGAATGGTGCGGACTGCGAAACGGTCGAGCCGTAACTAAAGTACCGCGATCCTTGAGTAAGCCTGCCACCGAGTGAATTTGTGAAACCTCCAACGCCTCATCAAAACTCAATTTCGGCAAAATCCCCGGTAACCGTCGCGCCAACATCGTTTTACCACTCCCCGGCGGCCCCACAAAAATGAGATTATGCCCCCCCGCTGCGGCAATTTCCAGCGCCCGTCTAGCGTGGCTCTGTCCCTTCACATCCTTTAAATCCGGCACAAAATGCACCGCCTGTTGCACCGCACTATGGAGATCCGCCTGGACGGGTTGATATTGGTGGGGCGCAGCGAGAAAATCCACCACATCCTTTAAATGTTTGCAACCATAGACCGATAAGCCCTGCACGACGGCAGCTTCCTGGGCATTGGCTTCCGGCACAACCATGCCTTTAATGCCCAAACGTTTGGCGGCGGCGGCAATGGGTAATACCCCAGCGACGGGGCGGAGTGTGCCATCGAGGGAGACTTCACCGAGGAATAAAAAGTCATCG
>JBIKYI010000399.1:0-3677 GCA_044355355.1 Limnothrix sp.
TTGGCTGAGGATCTGTTCTAAACGGTCGGCGGTGGCTTGGCGATCGCCGGGGGGGACGATATAACCCTGTTCGCCATTATTAATCACATCGGTAATGCCGCCATCGCTACAGCAAATAATGGGTTTTCCGGCTGCCATGGCTTCGAGATACACGGTGGCGAAAGGTTCGTTATAGCCGACGAGGGCGAAACAATCTGCCCATGCCATTTCCTGTAGGACGCGCTCATGGGGCTGTTTGCCGATAAGTTGGATTTGTCGTCCCATGGCTAAGTTTTGCACGGTCTGTTTAATTAATTCTTCCTGGGGACCGGAACCGATAATGCGCAGGATGGCTTCGGGATATCGAGGGGCGATCGCCGCGAAGGCTTCGATGAGCAGGGGAATGGCTTTGCGTTCGGCAAAAAGGGCACAGGCAAGAATGACCTGTTTAGCTTGGATTTCTGGGGGACGAGGATTTTGTTTAAGCTGATCTGGGGGAAGATGAATGCCGTTGTGGAGGGTTGCGGTTTCGGCTTGGGGGAACAGGGCTTTCATGTCCGCTTCCATGGGTTTAGACACTGCCATGAGGGTCTGGGCATGGTTGGCAACTTTGGCAAAAGCCTGTTGACGTTGGGGCAGTTGGTAGCAATCTCGAATTTCGTCGAAATCATGTTCCAAAACGAAAAGCGGTCGCTGATATTGTTCGGGTAAATGGGTCACGAGCCAACCGTTGGGCAAGCTGTGGTGACAGAAATAAATATCGGGTTGAAAGTCTTCGATAATCTCGATCAGTTTCCCTTGGGCTGACCAGTTGGCGATCGCCAAATAGGGGACAGGATTCCCATACATCCAGCGTTTGATCGGATTAATCGGATAGTATAACCAGCGGGGATATAGCACTTTTACACCCCCTTCCCATTCGTGCTCTAGGGGACAATCGGCATAGGCTTTTGCCCCTGATGACCGGGCTAAAAATGATGGAACTTGCGACGTAAAGGAAACCACCAACAGTTCAACATCGGGATGGGCGGCGATCGCCTGCGCCTGACTCAACGCCCAGGTTCCCATGACAGGATTATCGGGTTTTGGAAAATAGGAGGCTAAAAATAAAACTTTCATGACAGCACTTGGTGAAACAGATCAACCCAGCGTTGTGCCCCAGCTTCCGGTGACCAATCGGGCGATCGCCTCTGGGATGCAGCACTAGCAAGCCGAATTTTCTCCGGATCACTCAAATAATACCGAAGTGCCTCATACAATTTCGACTCATCTCCCACCGGAAAAATAAAGCCATTGTCCCCATCCACCAAATCCGGCGCAGAACCCACCGCATCGGAACAAATAATCGGCAAACCCGCCCCCAAAGCTTGATTGACCACCACCCCCCAACCGTCATAACGACTGGGCAACACAAAAATATCCGCCTGCTGGAAAAACTGCGGCAAATCATCCGGTGCTTGGAAACCTGCAAAATCAACCGATTGGCGGGTTTTCTCTGTGACCGTCGCCAACATTTCCGGGAGTTCCGCTTCCCTACCCACCAACAATAATTTTGCTTCTAAACCTTCTCCAATCAAGCGATCAAAAGCCTTCAGTAACAGGTCAACCCCTTTGCGTTCAATCATTTGTCCACAGAAAATAATCGTGATCGGCTGCCGGGGACGCTCCGGGAGATTTTGGGTAAACGCGGCTAAATCGCAGTAATAGGGAATCGGGACAACAGGCACATGGGGATAACGGGCTTTGTAATCTGCCTCTGCAGATTTCCCAATGGCGGCGATCGCCCGACAATTATTTAAACTTGCCGCAAAAGATTGCTGAATTTTTCCTTTAATACCAGTCGAAGAACCCACCATTTTTTCTCCCCAGAAAAGACAGGGAATCTTCTTGGATTGCGTTTTTAAAATCCATTGGGAAACGAAACTTTGGTAACCATTCAGAACCACAATATCGGTATTTTTAAAATCGGGTACATGCCAATTTAAATGAAAACGAGACGAACCCCAACGGGCATCAAAACCAGGTAAAACCCGCTCATATTCATTCAGTGGTTTTTGCGGCCAAGGGGAATCATCCACCGTCATTTCCAGATAGTTTACTTGTAAATTTACTTCTGGATAGCGGGCAAGGGTGGCAAATAAATCTCGTTGATAAGGCGATGGAAGAATAGAGTAAAATGTAATGTTTAAGTCTGACATGGACTTGATTAAATCATAAAAAATAAAGGCAATAAAAAAGCTTTGAAGCAACCTCAAGATGGACGACCAAGTTGTCCCCTAAGCACAGATTTGATTAAATCATAAAGACTATAAAATTTGCCGATAAGTCGATTAAACATAGCATTTTGTTTACGAAAATCATTCAAGATTTCAGGCTTATCCAGACCTAATTCTGTTAATTGACGCTTCAATCGTTCCTCTGCATATTGATAAAGAACAACATCCAAGTGATTTTTGGCACGAATTTTTTCCTTTAGTTCTGAAGAAACAGCAAGCTTTTTTTGCTTTTTCGTAACATTACGCTTTAAATATAAACAAGAACGCCAGCCCATCATTTCTTTCATGAGCAACAGTGACTGATCAAAATATTCAGTTAAGCCAACTAAAATAAAATCTCGCTCAATATTTTCAATTGCTCTGTCAAGAAGAGCTTGGTCACATTCACCAATAGGAGTACGATTGATAAAGAAATCATCCTGAGCACCTGCAAGAAATCGAACCTGACCATTATCAAGTTCCATAAGGGGGGTTTCTAAAACAAATTCTTCTAAAGTTTTTCCCTGGGCTTGCTTGTGATAGTAAGCCGTTGGATTATCCAAAGAATATTCGTAGAGCGAAATCACTCTCGACACAGGCTCCCGTAAAAAACTAGCGTAACACCAGGGTTCGGGCAAATGTTGGTGAATACCATAACAAAAATGACCAACAATATAGCGATCTTTTAAAGTTTTGCGCTTAAAATTTTCGATGACAGACAAATCCGAATTTTCTGTCCCCATCAAAGTCAACAATCGTTCCAATAAAGACTTTCCTAATTTTCTCCTTAAAACCCTTTGAATGGTTATACCACCTGTTTTTTGAATATGTAAAAAAATAAGAAATTTATTTTTAGCGAAAGTAGAAGTATTAGATAGAGGAGCATTCATATAATTGATATATTTGTCGTTATTTTTATAAATTAGTTAATTACAAATCAGTTAAACCAAGAGCAAGACTTTCGATAGTATTTTTTTGTTGAATTTGAGAATTTAAAGATAAATCTTTGAGTTTTTGAGGGTCACTTAAAAGATTTTTTAAAACATTGTTTAATTTATCTCCTATCGTACAATTGTCCGCTGTATTTAAAAGAATACCATTAAGATTATGCTCAACAATTTTTGCACAATATTGTGAAGCAATGATCGGTAATTTCCATGCTTGGGCTTCAAGTTGGGTTAACCCAAAACCATCAGATAAAGTTGGAAAGAGAAAAACATCTGCTTGCTGATAGTAGCTTGCTGTTTCACTTCTTGGCACTGTTCCAATCCATTTAATTTGCGGATGATGTTTGAATGGTTCAGGGATCTTAATTTGTTGTGACCCCACAAACCAAAATTCAAGGGGCTGACCCTCTAATGTGGCGATCGCCTCTAAACAAGCTGCGATACCTTTTCTGAGGGTAATTAATCCCAAGAATAATACCCGCAAAGGTCTTTCTTT
>JBIKYI010000400.1:0-3668 GCA_044355355.1 Limnothrix sp.
CGCATTAATAGCCTGGTGACTCCGAAAGATGAAAATGTCTTTTTTGCTAAACGGGATTACTATATTCAAATTCCCCAGATTCCCAGTCGCAAGTTAGTCACGTTGATCATGGCAACTTTTTCCACCGAATCGGCAATTGATTTTGGTTTTGCCATTGGTCGTAATGAGCAGTATTTGATTTTTGATTTTGACTATATTTTTTCACCAGCCCATGACCCTGTTTTTGCCTAGGGATTTAACGCAGGATCGCTGAAAAATGGTGCTATCGTTAAATGCGAAAGTTTAATGAATGTTCCTGCTGGATTGTATAGTTCAATGTCCCATACCATCGAAAACCTCATTGCCACGCTCCAAACGCCAGACATTTACCCCCATGATGTCTCCCAGGATATTTCGTTGGTGCAGACCCATGTTTCCTATGTGCTGTTGACGGGGGATTATGCCTATAAGTTGAAGAAGGCGGTTAATTTTGGGTTTCTGGATTTTTCGACTTTGGCGCAGCGTAAGCATTTTTGTGAGGCGGAACTGGAGTTGAATAGTGCCCTGACGGAGGATCTGTATCTGGGTCTGGTGGCGATTACCTATGATGGCGATCGCTATGGTTTTGATGGAGCCGGGGAGATTGTGGAATATGCGGTGAAGATGCGCCAGTTCCCCCAGGAAAATTTATTAAGTGGGATGTTTGAGGCGGGTACGTTAACGGAAGATCATTTGGTGCAGTTGGGTAAGACGGTGGCAGCGTTCCACCAGACGACAACGACGAATGAGTATATTTTGGGTTTTGGGGAGATTCCGAAAATTCGCCAGGCGATCGATGAAAATTATCAACAAACGTTAGGCTATATCGGTCGGGCGCAGACACAGAAACGCTTTGAGGAAACGAAGACTTTTACGGATAATTTCTTTGCGAGTCGGGAGGATATTTTTGCGAGTCGTCGGGCGCAATTAAAGATCCGGGAATGCCATGGGGATTTGCACCTGCGTAATATTTGTCTGTGGCAGGACAAAATCCAGTTGTTTGACCGCATTGAGTTTAATGAGCCGTTCCGGTTTGTGGACACAATGTATGATGTGGCATTTGCGGTGATGGATCTGGATGCGCGGGGGGCGACGGCGTTGGGGAATGCGTTCTTGAATACCTATGTGGAGCAGACGGGGGATTGGGAAGGGTTACAGGTATTACCGCTCTATCTGAGTCGTCAAGCCTATGTACGGGCAAAGGTGACTTCGTTCCTGTTAGATGATCCGGCGATCGCCCCTGCCGCGAAGGAAGAAGCCGCCAAAACCGCCACTGACTACTACAAACTCGCTTGGCAATATACCCGTTTACCCAAGGGCAAAGTGGTGATGATGTCAGGTCTATCCGGCTCCGGGAAATCAACCGTGGCGCGTCGTTGTTCCCGCATTTGGAATGCCATCCAGATTCGTTCCGATGCCGTGCGCAAACATTTAGCCGGGATTCCCCTCGATGAGAAAGGGGATGATACGTTATACAGTCCTGAAATGACCCAAAAAACCTACGATCGCCTCCTGGAGTTAGGTTTGATGCTTGCCAAACAGGGCTTTACGGTGATTCTTGACGCAAAATATGACCGCATTCAACTCCGTAAACAAGTCATCGAGGCTTGTCGGGCAGTAGATATTCCTTTTCAGGTGTTGTACTGTCAGACACCCATTTCGATTTTGGAGCAACGATTGCAGGAACGTTCCGGTGATATTTCCGATGCAACTCCTGATTTATTACAGGCGCAATTGGATAATTCTGAAGGTTTTACCGATGATGAAGCGCTCTGGGTACGGAGTATTGATACCACCCAGGATCTGGATGCGATTATTAGTTATATGTAATGGATTGACCCATGCAATGTTCACTGGGTGTTGAATATTTCCATAAATTCTGCACCATTAAAAAAGCCATATACCAAGACGCTAACTCCATTGGGCTAACGTCTGGGTGCATGACTACATATCTATGTGATGTGGATTTATGTGGCAGGAATTGAGGTTATTCTTCTTCCCAGTTCTCGGCGGCAAAGGTATTGGTTTCTGTCTCGCCAGATTCGGCATCTGTGTCTGTGGTGTTCTTGGCGATCGCCAGGTCAATTTGCTGACGATAATAATCAACGCTCTTGACCTCCACTTCGACGGTATTACCGAGGCGATAGGAAACGCGATTTTTACGACCCACCAAACAACTATGGCGTGCCCGATATTCATACCAATCGTCCTTGAGGGAGCTGACATGCACCAGACCTTCCACGAGTAATTCCTCGATTTCTACGAAGAAGCCATAGGATTGCACCCCGGTGATTAACCCCTTAAAGGTATGACCTGTGTGAGCTTTCATCTGTTCGGCTTTCTTGAGTCCCTGGAGATCTTTTTCAGCATCGTCGGCAATTTTTTCCTGGTCGTTGAGTTGCAGGATGAGGCTGGCGATCGTCTCTTCTAGTTCGGTTTGTTTGGTTGTGGCAAGGACTTTCCAGTTCACTTGGTCATGGCAGGTGCTGCTACCCAAATTTACGCCGGTTTTGACGCGGGTGGAGCGGCGATCGCGTCCTTCTGCTAAGACCACTTTGAGGATGCGTTGCATGACCAAATCCCCGTACCGCTGGGCTGGGGAACAGATCCGCGTATAGCCATCCTTATAGGCTAAACCGAAATGGGGATGGGGATGGGTTCCATAACGGGGGGAGTCGAGGGTGGACTGGAGCAGGTAATTGAGGATCTTGGCGCAATCTGCCTTACTAAATTCCTGGATAAAGTGCTGGTAATCGTGGGGCAGTAATTCTTCTTCGGATTCGAGTTTTAATTCCAAATCCAGATTGCTACCGAGTTTGATCAGGTTTTCCAGGCTCTCGAAGTCGGGTTGGGCTTGGTAACAATAGATCGCGGGTAATTCCAACGCAATCATATGTTCGGCGATCGCCCGTCCCGCTAGAATGGTCACCTCAGACAGGAGAGAACGCACCGGAAGACTGGGAGAAACAATCATTGTCCCAAAACGACCCTCATCTTTAAAAGCCGACACCACCTCCGGCAGGGAAATTTGGAAGCCGCCCCGTTGCAAACGTTGAGCCTTAACCAGGGGACTGAGGTTGAAAATAAGATCATTCAGTAAGTCACTGACATTTTTTAAACCTGCTTCCACCTTGTCGGGATTGCTGAGGCAATGTTGCACCTGTTGATAACTCAGGCTGTGATCCACCCGAATCACGCTCGGCACAATCTCAAATTCCGCCACGCCCCCCTGTTCATCAATGGTTAAAAAGATGGAGATGGTCAGGCGATCGCCACTCGGGGTCAAACTCAACTTTTCCTTCAGGGCAGGCGGTAACAGCGAAATGGTCGTCTCCCCTAAAAACACCGCCGTCCCGTGTTTCTTCGCCCAACGATCCAACGGACTTCCCTCAGGAATATATTCCGCCAAATCCGCAATATGAATCCCCAATTGCCACTGATTTTTGTCCGTCTTACCCAGGGTAAAAGCATTCTCCACAAAGGCATCATTGCCCTCCTGGAGGTGCATCTCATCCTCAATGGTGACCGTTAATAGCTCCCGTAAATCCTTGCGTTGGGCGATCGCCTCGGCTGAAATTTCCGTCGAGATTGCCGCCACCGCCGCTGCCACATCCGCCGGAAATTCCCGCAGCAAATCATGCTTACAACAG
>JBIKYI010000402.1:0-3652 GCA_044355355.1 Limnothrix sp.
GGTGGGTTGGGAGTTGACTTCTTCGAGGTTGGCGATCGCCCCTGGAGATTGGGTTTGCTGTTGCATTTGCAGGGCAGTTTTACTGATGCCAACGACGATCAACACCGAGGCGGCGATCGCCCCCCAGCGCATCACCGTTTGACGATTCCGGGCAGTGGTCAGGGCAGGCAATGCCAGCATATCGGCGCTATAGGCTTCGAGGGCATTGGCAAGGTCAAACAGTTGGGTGGCACTGAGTTGAATGGTTTGTCCAGAACCCTCATTGGCTAAACGCCCCAAATGTAGGCGGTGGGATAATAAACCCTTGGTTTCCAGTTGTGGACGGGTAATGGTGGCAACGTTACTTGCGCCACTTACACCAGCACCCAGACCAGAGGTTTGGTAGGTAAAAATATTTTGGGTCGGGGCAAAATCAAAGACAGGATTCGTATCTTGCAGGAAATTTTGGACATAATCCGTCACCACTTCCACCAAGTCCTCTAACTGTTGGCGATCGCCCGTGAGGGAAATTTTTTGTTCCTCCGCCAAACGCGGATCATCTAGATTCAACTCAAACCGCAATTCCTTAATCACCGGATTGCCTGACCACTGGGATAACGCAGAAGTTTTCGCCACAATTTCGAGGCTGCAAGTCGGTGGAGTATATCTTCTGGTTAGGGTGGGAGAGAGCATAGGTTAAAAGGAAGAATCCAAGCAAGTTTTAGGGCAAATTAAGAACAAATCAATAATAAATTCAACGGTAAATTCAACAATAAAAAAATTAAGTCGCGGCATGATCCATCAGTGCTAACCACAAACGCCGATGCCCATTCTTTGCGCCATAGAACAATAAATCAATCAGCAATTTAAACGCCAAACGCACCAAAAAATCCGGAGTGACAGGCTCTGCTTCGTCCATTCTTTCTTGATAGATATTGCTGAAATTATCGAGGTAATCCCCCAATAAGGCGGAACGGTGGGGTTCTTTGCCCTGCTCGGTTAACTGTTCCAGCAGCGAACAGGCGCGGCGAATATTTTCCTGTTCCTGTTGGGCGAGGTGACAAATAATCAGCACCAAGGATCGCGCTTCTTCGACATCCAATTTTTTGCGTCCCCCACTACTTTTGCGCAGGGGATTCGATTGCCGTAAACGCCACAAAGTCACGCGATCGCCAATCACCGATTCTAAATTCAAATCCTTTGCCGCCTGTAACATTGCCTCAGATCCCATCCCAGCGAGTGATTCGAGCGCCAATAAAATCAAATCTAAATGACTTTTAATATTCTCCAACTGCTGACCATCGGGGGGACGGGTCAGGGTCAAATCCTCCAGGGGGACGGGAGCAGCAACCGGGTGGAGACTGGGGCGCATATCTATCTTTACCTTAGGCGATCGCCAAGCGGATGGGCATGGGGTTACAGGACTTGAAACGTCTTAAGCTTGTGAATGTTCCCCAATATTATGCCCTAAAGCATAGATCTGAGATTTCTTGCCAGAGCTTGCCCTAGATTGCGTGGATCGGGTCAAACTGAGGCTAAACCTTGGGGAACAGTCAACCATTAAACATGGATGTCAAACATTGATTTCAAGTTTTGGGTATGGAACCTTACTTCAAGTCGAGTAATCCCTGTTCCTTAAGTTTGGGGTGAAACCGGAGATCGATTTTTAAACCCCTAGCTGCAAGGCGTTCAAGGATTCGATTTTCGACACGGCGGGCATGATCCTTGAGGATTTTACTTTTTTGCAGATCCTCGGCGGCATCGATTTCTGCCTGTTGTTCTGGGGTGAGGGTCTTTTTAATGTCAATGGGTTCTGTCCAGAGGTGTTCTTCGTGGTTGTTGCCTGCTGGGATCTCGCCATGTTCCTCTAGCCAAGCGTTTTTAATTTCTTCGAGGAGGGAGCGGTTGGGCTGCTCGCAGGTGTGGAGTTTAATCCAGTGACAGAGGAAGGGACGGCGCACAAGGTGTTGTTGTAGGCTTTTTTGGCAATCGCGGGAATAGCCAACGTAACAAAGGCTCGCGGTTCCGTCAAAGATGGCATAGATGCCGATTTTTTGCTCAAAATCTGGGGCGATCGCTCCGGTGGGGTCGATATAGGGGAGAAAATCTAGTTGGGCAAGGGAAGGGTATGACATGGGTTACTGCGTTTCTTTTGGTTAAAAGTCTACTATTGAACAGGTATTAGACATCAGATATCGGATATCAGACATCAGGGAACGGCTATTTGATATCTGGTCGTTGGTAATTATTTTAGGAATTGTTTTGGGGATTATGGCAAAGCAAAAGCGGACTTTATATTCCAAGCTTGAGGAGCGTTGGGTTGCGCCTGCCTATGGGGGTGGGGTTTTGTTTGCCATTGGCTTATCCTTTTTTGGGGCGGCAACAAATACGATGGCGGGTTGGCTCTATGTGTTGAGTGGGACAATTTTTGCGATTTTATTGGTCGGGATAATTTTGCCGATTCGGTCATTGCGACAACTGGACATCGGGCGATCGCCCATGGCTCCAGTCAGTGTGGGGGAAGTTTTACAGGGGACATTGACCGTCACGAACCAGGGTAAGTCGGTCAAAAATCTGATTGCTGTGAGGGATATTCTCCCCCAGGAACTCGGCGCACCCCACCGCAAAGTATTTGAACTCCTCCCGCCCCACGAACCCATCGAATGGCACTATGAAATCGATGCCCAGAAGCGCGGCATTTTTCACTGGCAGGAGATCGAACTCCGTACCGCTAGTCCCCTCGGTTTATTCTGGTGTCGGCGATCGCGCAGTTTACCCACCAGAGCCGTCATTTATCCGCAAATTTTACAACTTAGTTCCTGTCCGATTATCGATAGCATCGGCGAGGATGAAAGCACTAAATTCGAGAGCGATCGCCTCTACCAAAACGCCACCGAAGGGGTCACCAAAGCCATCCGCAATTACCGCAGAGGAGATCCCATGCGTCTCATCCATTGGCGTAGCACAGCCCGACTCGGTGAATTTAAAGTCCGTGAACTCGAAGTCACCACCGGGGGCGAGGAAGTAGTCATCTGCCTCGATCACCTGTTTGCCTGGGATGAAATGGGTTTTGAACAAGCCGCCAGTGCCGCCGCTTCCCTCTATTTCTACGCCCAACGCGCCCAACTCAACGTCAAACTCTGGACTGCCGCCGCCGGACTCCTCAACGGTCGTCCCATGATTCTGGAGGAATTAGCCCGTATCCAACCCGAATTAACCCCAGACAAGCCCCATCCCGTCCCCAAATCCACTTTGCTATGGCTCACCCAAAACCCTGACACATTGGAAACATTGCCCTCCGGTAGCCGCTGGATCTTTTTCGCTCCGGCAGATGACGCACAAGCGCAACCCCGATCGCGACGTGGCTTAACGATTAATCAGGTAGATGTCTTGCAAATGCAGCTACAAAAATCGGCGGTGTAAGTCATGGATGCACTCCACCCGCAAGCCTAGGTCACGTTATGCTAAACGAAATATTTTTTAGCAAGCTACCCCGTTGATGCCCATGAGTGCGAATCATTGTCAATCTCCTCAATCTGCGTTCATCAGCAAGACCTTCACCACCATGATGCGGGGGATGGTCGGTACTTTATGTGGACTAATCTGTGGGCTAATGCTGTGGCTCGGTTTAAATCTACCTGCCTATGCCCTCACTGAGGAACAATTTTTACGG
>JBIKYI010000403.1:0-3648 GCA_044355355.1 Limnothrix sp.
GGTAGATTTAATTAATAATCGACCAAGAAAATCGCTTGACTATCGCACTCCGAGTGAAGTATTCTTGCTGTCATCATCAGAACCTGTTGCACTTCATACTTGAATTGGCGGGATAATTTGAATTTTGTCTTTTATTTAACAATATTATTCAATATTTGTCTGAAATGAAGATAATGCATCTTTAGGGATCTACCGGTAGAACGAAGGGAATAGTCATGGATGGGAGAAAAGTCATCAATCTCTCACAGTCTAAAAATATGTGGCGATCGCCGCCCATCTCCCATACCCTAGATAGAGACAGGTTTTTCCTGGAAAGTATGCGTAAGCGATAGATGAACATCAAAGCCTTTTCCCTTGGAGACTGGTTTGCTCTCCAGCCGACCGACCAAGAAACCCAAAAAGCCAGATTACCAAGATTTATCGTTTGGGGGGTTTGGCTAGTCTGCTTTGCGCCTATTACCCTCAATTTTCTCGGCGTTGACTTTCACTCCCGTAGCCTACCCTTTCACCCGGAGAACTTCAACGCAGATACCAACATTGATACCCTGTACTTCACCCTCACTGGAAGTTTTACCCACACAATTCTAGAGTGGAGTGCCTTTTGTACCGCCATTTTTACGACGGTATTAGCTTTTATTTATTTCCGCATCAAAAAAGATGTGACCACCCCCGTCATTGCCGTCGCTTTGTTATGTGCGGGTATGATGGATGCCTTCCACACCTTAGCCGCTGATCGCCTCATTGAAGCCGTTGCCGACAATAAAGATTTAATACCTTTTACCTGGGCAATTTGTCGTTTAGCCAATGCCCTATTGACCTTAATTGGTGTGAGCTTTTTTCTGTTACTGAGACGGCAAAAATGGCTTAAAAGTATTTATGTCAACCTGGGTATTGGTGCTTTCTTTTGTATTTCATCCTATGCCGTCATTAGTATTGCTGCCACAAGCGAGAGCTTACCCAAGACAACTTTTCCTGATGCCCTGTTTACTAGACCTTGGGATGTCTTACCGCTGGTTATCTTTTTGTTTGCGGGAGTGCTGATTTTTCCGAGATTCAATAAAGTTTACCCCAGCATTTTTTCCCATTCACTAATTATTGCAACGATCCCCAATACCATGACCCAAATCCATATGGCATTTGGTTCAACAGCGTTATTTGATAATCATTTTAATATTGGGCATTTCTTGAAGATTATTGCCTATGTTGTGCCCCTAACAGGATTAATCTGTGACTATTATTTTACCTATAAAACCATTGATTTAGTGAATACAAATCTCAATGAAACCATTCGGGAGCAGGAGGAAACAGCGGCAGCATTAAGGCATTCGGAAACTCTGTTGATGAATAAAAACAGTGAGCTGAATGAGGCTTTTGACTCCCTGAAGAAAACCCAAACGCAACTTATCCAAACGGAAAAAATGTCTTCCCTAGGGCAAATGGTGGCAGGTATTGCCCATGAGATTAATAATCCGGTGAATTTCATCCATGGGAATGTGATCCACCTGAATGATCACATGCAAGAGTTGTTTGAATTAATTGATTTATACGAGCAGGAAATACCCCATGAAAGTGAGGCGATCGCCGAATTAACAGAAGAGATTGATTTAGACTTTTTGCGGGCAGATTTACCGAAGATGTTGTCTTCGATGAGAATGGGTTCGGAACGGATTCGAGAAATGGTTTTATCGCTCCGTAATTTCTCCCGTTTAGATGAGGCAGACTTCAAAGAAAGTGATATCTATGAGGGTATTGAAAGCACTCTAATTATTCTCAATAATCGCCTTAAAAATTCTGTTCGTCTCGTCAAGGATTATGGCAAGTTACCTTTGGTAAATTGTTATCCGGCTCAACTGAATCAAGTTTGGATGAATTTAATTAGTAATGCCCTTGATGCGATGGAAAGTCTACAGTCTGAGCGCAAAGATTATCAGCCAGAATTAACGATTCGGACGACGGTGATCGATGGCGGACGGGTGGAAGTGGCGATCGCCGACAATGGTGAGGGTATTGATGAGGAAACGCGCCAAAGAATTTTTGACCCATTTTTCACGACGAAACCGATCGGCAAAGGGACGGGGCTAGGTTTGGCGATCGTCTACCAAATTATTGAAAAACACCAGGGTGACATCAAGCTCGACTCTTCGCCCAATGAAGGCACAACGTTCCGGGTGATTTTGCCGATTAAGCAGTTTGTCGTGACCTAAATGGGGGTTGCATTGCCCCCTGGGTTGACAAATCTGCATAATGGTTTATAGTAAAGGGGTGTGAGGAGCATTGAGAAAAAGCACTCGGAGTCGAAACAAGGAAAGACGCCCGGGTGCTTTTTCGTTGGGAGCAATATTTTTTAGGTTTGTTCTTCCCCGTTTTTTCTGGAAATGGACATTAGATGGTGATTTTATTGGCATTGGCAGGATCAGTATCAATAGTGTATTAGAGATCAAGGTAGAATTGTTAGAGTCTTTATCTTCTAGTCTTGCCCTCCATAATGAGCCAGAACAAACCCCATATTGTTCGTAAACAAGAAACAGAATTACTCTCAGATATAAAAAAAGCCTTGGGGGAACCAGAAAAATCGCCTCTGATGTTTTATACATGGGGGATGGGGGGAGTCGGAAAATCAACGCTATTGGAAAAAATTCAAGAAAAACTAGAAAATCACTACGGCGACGAAATTATATTTACGAAGCTCTCCTTTGGTGCAACCGATGACACACCTTTACGAGTTATGGAATGGCTCAATGGGTCATTGCCAAAGCCGAGATTTTTTTCGTTTGGGAAATCAGATCCTTTTACTGATAAATATACGTCTTACAAACAAACCTTGCATGTATTAGAAACTAGCCCGACGGAAGGAAAGGAGACGGTTACAGCAGACCAGATTGAACTTGTGAGAAAGCTCAGTAAATTGGTTGTAACCACAGGTATTTTAGGCAGTCAAGTTGCCTCTGGTAATCCTTTCTCGTTACAGGTAGCTTCTGGTACTAAGCCGATCACCGACAAAGGCGTTGATGCAGTTGTCGATGGTTCGGTGACTGCTTTATCTCTGAAAGATGAATTATTATTACGGCATCAGACAACCAAAAAGGACAAGGCTTTACAAGAGCTAATGCTTGAGCCTTTGCTAAAATTAACAGAAGCATTTGTAGAGAGTTTAGTCAGTCGAAGTAAGAAAAAGAGTATTGTGCTGATTCTTGATACTTTCGAGAAGGCTTCAGTCGATATTGATACTTGGTTGCGTCAATTTTTTCTTGTTAACAGTAAGCTGAAATCGTCCAATGTACGTGTAGTAATTGCGGGACGCTATCGTTTAGGGAGACGCGAGGGCTGGAAGGATTTGACAACATCTAGTGCTTCACGTTTATTTCAGGAATTTCCTTTAAATGAGTTTGACAAAGATCAGACAAAGCAGTACCTCACTGAAATTGGTATTACAGATAAAAATGACATTAGAAAATTACAGCATAAGACAAAAGGTTTGCCGTTCCACCTCGACCTGGTTCGTCAGGATAAGGAAGATGGAGAACCTATTAATTGGGCGTTGGTGAATTAAGAGAGGTTTCTCAAAGGGATAGGTACATCCCGAAATTTGAGATAATGGATAAGTAGCTTGATAGAAGAAGCCAGCATGCTCAAGGTCTTGGAATAGCA
>JBIKYI010000404.1:0-3646 GCA_044355355.1 Limnothrix sp.
TCGCTTGACTATCGCACTCCGAGTGAAGTATTCTTGCTGTCATCATCAGAACCTGTTGCACTTCAAATTTGAATTGGCGCTGCTAGAAATTGAGGTAATTGAAAGTACACTCAATAATTTAGACCTCGAAACTTTTGCGAAAAATCAGCAAGCATTACGGGTTTTTTTATACAGTTTAGCTGTAATTGGGGAGGCTGTCGCTAGTGCGATCGCCGAATTAAAAATGGCTGATCCGACAATGCCTTGGGAGCAGATTAGAGGGATGCGAAATATGGTCATTCATGAATATTTTCGAGTGGATATCGTAATGATTTGGGAAACGGTACAGATCGATATTCCAATGTTGAAACATTCTTTGTTGAAGATTCAAGGCAATTTAACCCATTGAATCTAAAACGGCGATCGCAGGCTACAAATAAACAATCACATCAAGCCTCCATCTTACTCTTGCTCGTCTTTAACAAAAGTATAATCAATATGGGCTGCACTTGAAATTTGGCATTATTGATTAAACCAAAACTCTCAACTATACTAGGGAAGATCGATTCTGTCATTAAGGAACTAGCATATTATGTCTTCTTTCCACAATTCAAATGCAACAAATCAAGTAAAAAAAGGAATCCAATCTATGTCTAGTATGTTGGATCATCTACCAAAACCTCCTGATGATTTCTTGGAAGAGGAAGAAGTCAACCGAGTTAAAAAAGTAGCTTCTATGTCAAAAATGGCTTGCTCTGTTGCTGAGGCTTTTTCTGTAGACAAGGATTATCTCTCTGAATAATTTCTTCCTGAGACTATATTTAGCCTATTAAATATTCATAAAGCAACCCAGTATCATGACTGAGATTAGTCCTTCTAAGCATCCACAAGCATTAAGCATCCTCGCAGAGATCCAATGTCATATATATGACAACACTATTCCGAGGGAAGTCAATCGTATTGCGAAACGTACAAAAGATAAATTCATCTTGGATGTTTGTAATCGGATTGCTGTGCATTTGGGTATTGAAATTGATCTCAGTCTTGACAAAATCAACCCAAATAAACAAGAAAGAAATATAAAAGCTTTAGCAAATCATCTAAATTGGGCAAATCAGAGATTTAAAGATGTTGAAAAAATAAAAGACGAATGTGATTCAAAATGGATATCTTCAGTTTTTAAAGAGACCCAATTACAGCTTCTCAATCTCTCAAATTATTATATTCTTCTTGATAAAATTCCAGATATAACGGATTTACATGGTGAAGTTGTCGAGTTGGGCGATTTAGTATTTATTCCCTGTAAAGATGAGAAAGGTAATAGTTACGATCATTATGGAATTGTGATTGCCACGCCGCAAGGGTTTAATGTTACTCATTTCTTTACGGGTCAGACTGTGCGATCACAAAATAGCCTAGTTGAGTGGGGTTTTGGGTATGTACAGCAAGTTGAGTATCAACCTCAGTGGATTGTAAAACAGCATTTACGTTCGTTAGATATTCCTGTTCCATATCATCGAATTATCGAACGAATTGAGTATTCAAAAAGTCAAGATAGAAAAATTTGGGATAAGCATAAATATAACTGTGAACATTGGGCAAGAGAAATGTTTTCTGGAATGCCAAAATGTACGCAAATAAAGGACAAAAAAAGGATATTAAAGATAGTAAAGACCCAAATCGTGACAAATCTAAACTGCATTTAAAAGTTACTTACCGCTTAAATGTCGGTAAAGTCTATGGGATTCCATCAGCCGATGGTGAAACTATACAAGTTTTTATTGAAAGGGAAATAACACCTCGAATCTGGAAAGGTGTAAGAGTAGGTCATATCGGTGGTCAACCTATAAAAGTAGAGTTCGAGGATCCAGATTATTCTTAATTTATAATGAGCAATTTTTGTTGAAAAAAGGAGTAAATACGACTAGTGACTTCTCACTTACTACTAGAAAGAATCACCCAAATCTCTGGACAATGTGGCGATCGCCCCTGCATTCGTGGGATGCGGATTCGCGTCTCAGATATTCTAGAAATGCTTGCAGAAAACGTTGATATCACAGAAATTCTAGAGGACTTTCCAGACCTAGAACTAGCAGATATTCAAGCTTGTGTAATCTTTGCTGCTCATCGTACTGATTTCTGAGACTCTAAACTCCTGTCATCTCAATCGTTGCCCACGATCGCCCTCTCTTGACAAAACACCGCCAGCGATAGATAAACAGAGATCGCCCACACGCCAAAGTCCGAGACTTGGTAAAGTATTTAGAAGCCACCCAGAGTAGACAAGACCTATGTTTGACGCATTAGCAGAACGCCTAGAAGATGCATGGAAAGCCCTAAGGGGTCAGGACAAGATCAGTGAATCGAATATCAAGGATGCCCTGAAGGAAGTCCGCCGTGCCCTCCTCGAAGCTGATGTGAACTTACAGGTGGTTAAGGGCTTCGTCAGTGATGTCGAAAAGGCGGCATTGGGTGCAGAGGTAATTTCTGGGGTGAATCCCGGTCAACAGTTCATTAAGATCGTTAACGATGAGCTAATCAAAATTATGGGGGAAAGCAATGCTCCCCTTGCTGAAGCCGCCAATAAGCCGACAGTCATTCTGATGGCAGGTTTACAGGGTACTGGTAAGACCACCGCGACGGCGAAACTGGCTCTCTATCTCCGTAAACAAAATAAAACCGCTTTGATGGTGGCAACAGATGTCTATCGTCCAGCGGCGATTGATCAATTGAAAACCCTCGGTGAACAGATTGAGGTTCCTGTTTTTGACCTTGGCAGTGATGCGAATCCTGTGGACATTGCCCGCCAAGGGGTCGAAAAGGCGAAAGAACTCGGCGTTGATGTCGTCTTGGTGGATACTGCCGGACGTTTGCAGATTGATGCCGACATGATGGCGGAACTGAAGCAAATTAAGGAAACGATTCAACCGGATGACACCCTGCTCGTGGTTGATGCCATGACAGGTCAGGAGGCGGCGAGTTTAACCCGTACCTTCCATACGGAGATTGGCGTTACGGGGGCAATCCTCACGAAGATGGATGGCGATACCCGTGGTGGTGCGGCGCTGTCGGTGCGGATGATTTCGGGACAACCGATTAAGTTTATTGGGGTTGGGGAAAAAGTTGAAGCGCTTGATCCGTTTTACCCTGACCGAATGGCATCCCGCATTCTCAATATGGGTGATGTGTTAACCCTTGTCGAAAAAGCACAGGAGGCGATCGATCTGTCTGATGTGGAGGAGATGCAATCGAAGTTGCTTGAAGCAAGGTTTGATTTTGATGACTTCCTCAAGCAGATGCGCCTGTTGAAAAATATGGGTTCCCTGGGTGGAATGTTGAAGCTGATTCCTGGTATGGGCAACAAGATTGATAAAAACATGTTGGAACAGGGAGAGGTTCAACTCCAGCGCGTGGAGACGATGATTAACTCGATGACGAAGGAGGAACGCAAAAATCCTGATCTGTTGGCACAAACGCCGAAGCGTCGGACGCGGATTGCGAAGGGTTCTGGGTTAGCGGAGAAGGATGTGTCGAAGTTGATCACTGATTTCACTCGGATGCGGAAGATGATGCAGCAGATGGGTCAGGGTGGTCTGCCTGGTATGGGCGGCATGGGCGGACTTGGGGATATGTTTGGTGGGGGAATGCCTGGTATGGGTGGCGGTGG
>JBIKYI010000023.1:0-12659 GCA_044355355.1 Limnothrix sp.
ATCGACCAAGAAAATCGCTTGACTATCGCACTCCGAGTGAAGTATTCTTGCTGTCATCATCAGAACCTGTTGCACTTCATACTTGAATTGGCGAACTATTTTCCAAATAATTCTGCATGAGTCCCTGTCCGTGCCAAAAATAACTCATCCTCTGAAATTTTATAAATAAGCAGCCAGTCAGGTTGAATATGACAATCCCGATAGCCAAACCAATTCCCAACAAGTGAATGATCCCGATAGCGTTCTGGCAAAATCTCCTCTGATGCCAAAAGTCGAATCAATATTTCTAATTTTTGTAAATCTAAACCTCGTTTTTTGAGGCGTTTAATATCACGACGAAAAACGGTAGTTTGTCGAATCACAAGAGGCATTATTTAATCTTCCCAACTCGCAAAAAGCTCATCTGGCGAACTAAAAACTTCTCCCTCTCCCGCTTCCAATTCCTGCACAGCCTGTAACGTTTCCCCATTCATTTGTTTAGGCGACAACTGAAAAGGAAAGCCCCCAGAATTCACAATTTGCTGTAAAAAAACACGGATAGCTTCAGCCGTCGTCAAACCCATTGCCTCTAAGATTGCTTCAGCTTCTTCCTTTAATTCCGAACTAACTTCAGTCTGGACAATTACTTCATTCATTGTATTCACCATCCCATTACTAACCTAAAAATTATATCTTAGCAAAAAGAAAGCACCGTTAGATTTTGTGCTGTGACAGGATGCATGATTTTCTTTTCCTAAAATCTACTTTCGATAATAACAAAAGATTATCTATAGTCTCCTATTTTTGATGGTTATTGCCTCGACAAAGATAACGCAATCGTAAGGAATTCGTGACCACCAAAACCGAACTCATCGCCATCAAACCCGCCGCCATAGCTGGACTAAGCGTAATATCCCAGCGAGGCAACAAAACCCCTGCCGCTAAAGGAATTGCCACCAAGTTATAACCCAAAGCCCAACCCAGATTTTGGCGAATTACCTGCACCGTTTTACGACTTAAATCGCGCATTTTGAGGACATCTAACAGCCGATCGCCCATCAGTACAACGTCTGCAGTAGCAAGGGCAACATCCGTGCTGCCATGGAGCGCTATCCCAATATCAGCAGTGGCGAGGGCAGGGGCATCATTAATCCCATCACCAACCATCGCAATGGTTTGATTAACTGTTTTTGTTTCTGTTTTTAATTGCGTCAAAATAGCCGCTTTTTCTGTGGGAGAAACCGTCGCAAAATAGCGGTCAATTTTAAGCTGAGAGGCAAGATTTTTTACCACAATTTCCTGATCACCACTTAAGAGAATCACTTCTAAATTGGCAGCCTGTAACTGTTCAATAGTTTGCAAGGCATCTGCTCGTAACGGATCGGCGATCGCCACCATCCCCGCTAATAATTGATCAACGCTAATTAAAATCGTTGAATAACCCTGCTCTGACCAATTTTTCACCTGCTCTAAATTACTTTCAGTCAGGACAATATCACTCGCCTCAAACCAACCTAAACTACCAATTTGGATATTAATTTGTGCCGGGCGATCGCCAAAGCTATGATTCAATTTGCCGCTGATACCTTTACCCAAAATCGTTTCCACAACATCCGGCTCTAATAGCTCTAGATTTTGCTGCTTTGCCGCCCCGATAAACGCTTGGGCGTAGGGATGATTCGTGCGTTGCTCCAGACTTGCCGCCAGTTGCAATAATTCGCTACCCTGCCAAGCCCCCAGACAAGCCATATCCACAATTTCCGGTTGACCTTGGGTGAGGGTTCCCGTCTTGTCGAACACCACCGTGGTCAATTGGTTGAGCCGTTCGAGGATGTCGCCCCCCTTAATCAAAATGCCCTGCTCCGCACCAATGCCCGTCCCCACGAGTAATGCCGTCGGAGTCGCCAAGCCCAACGCACAGGGACAAGCCACCACCAACACGGCGATCGCCAACTTCAGACTCAACAATTCCGGGTTAATCTCCCCCGTTCCAAACCAAATTTTTGTACCAACCAATTCCCAAAACAGAAATGTGACTAGGGCGATCGCCATGACCCCATAGGCAAAATAACCCGCCACCCTATCCGCCAACTGTTGCACCGGAGCCTTGCGAGTTTGCGCCGTTTCCACCGTCCGAATAATCTGGGCAAGCACCGTATTCTGCGCCGTCTGCACCACCTGCACAATAATCACCCCCAACTGATTCAGCGTGCCTGCTTTGACCTCATCCCCTGCCTGTTTTGTGACCGGAAGCGCCTCCCCCGTCAACATCGACTCATCCACCGTCGTTTCCCCCCGCAGAATGCAACCATCCACCGGAATTTTTTCCCCCGGCAAAATACGCACCCATTCCCCAATTTGCACCTGTGCCACCGGGATCGTAATTTCGTCCGTTTCCCCCTTATGCTCCCGCCCAATCAGCCGCGCCCCCTGGGGTTGCAGTGCCAACAACGATTCCAGCGCCGTCATTGCCTTGAGCCTTGCGCCCCCTTCCAAAGTGCGCCCCAGCAAAATAAACCCCAGCAACATCACAGGTTCATCAAAAAAACATTCCCAACCCAATTGCGGCATTTGCCAAGCCACACAGCTCGTCAGGTAGGCGCTCAATGTACCCAAACCCACTAGGGTATTCATATTGGCATGACCCTTCAGCAGACCCGTCCAGCCATCCCGCAAAATCGGCATTCCCGGAATCAACAGCGCCAAGGTTGCCATCCCCCAATGGATCGCCATGAAATGCAACAGGGGAATGTGAATCCCGCCAAGATGGTGCAAATGTCCAAGACTAGAGGCGACCAACAACACAACCGCTGCCCCCAAGCGCCAATATTGCTCCCGTTGACTGGCTTGGCGTTTCCTCTGGTAGGTCGCAAAGGTTTCGCTATCCTGGGGACGGGGTTGAGCGGGAAAACCCGTATTCGTCAACTTGGCGGCGATCGCCTCCGGTTGGATTAGTTCCTGCTCATAGGTCACCACCGCAACTTCCGTGATCAGGTTAACCGTCGCCGAGATCACCCCCGTTTGCTGCGTTAATTGGCGCTCCACAGCCCCCACACAACCCGCACAGCGCATCCCCTGCACATCGAGAGTAGTCGTCACAATCTGCTGGGCATTTCCCTGGAGCTTTTGTTGTAATTTTTGCTGTAACTTTTTGGACGGAACCGAAATCGAAGTCATACCAACTGCCCCAACTGCAAACAGGCTTTGTTCTGAGTATGACGAAAATTTCAGAATTGCTCCGAGATTAGGTCTTGATTTCGCGAAAATTGACAAAAAACTTCAGAATGTTCCGGAATGAATACCTCCTGAAGGAAATCAAGTAGTGGTAGATGCACCCTGATTGATATCCCGGCTCCGGCTGGGATTTTTTTTGCAGATATTCAGATATCAGACATCAGTCTGTTAATTGGCGATCTTTGATAAAGTCCTGGACTGGGATTCTGAGTTTTCTTGGTGGAAGGTGGCGATGGACACCAGGCGATCCGTTGGGGCATCCCACAAAATAAGGTCAAAACAACTGGGAATGTCAGCAATTTTTAGGACTTTGACATTTTCTAGTAAATGACTATTTTTACGGTGACAAGCTTCCAGATTATAGTTCGGAATTCGTTCGGAAAGATGATGAATATTATGATAACCAATATCTGCTGAAAACCATTTAATAAATTTAGGTAACTTTAGGTAACTTGTACCTTCGACTGCGCCCTGGAGATAGTTCCAACCTTCTGTTTTATGGGCATAGGAACCTTCGAAATTATGTTGTACGAAAAAGACGCAAATAAAGATTGCCGCTGCAATGGTTAGGGTTATCCCATAAAGGCTAAAAAATAAGCCAAATCCAAAAAAGTGACCCATTGTAATCCAGGCGCTGATCACACAAATATTATTCAATAATAAATCCCAAAACTCTCCGGCTGTGTACCAATTTTTGGATTTATAGGACATGATAATTTGCCCTAGATTGAGGGTGGGTTTGGTGCGCATGGTCTGGATAAAATGACCGACGAAACCAATCAAACCAAGAATCAGAGCTAGTCTCGGCTTAATGGCGAGATAGAAAAAACCACCGGGCAAAAGCATCAAGGGATGGCGCAGTAGGGCATAATTTTTCTGGGCAGCAGGACTTAATTGGGCGAATTGTTGGGTGGAAATTAGGGCAGAAGGACCACGATATTTTTCCCAGTCTCCGTTTGTTTTGTGGTGGTAGGCGTGACCCCTTGACCAAGGATATTGGGGGATGGCGTTAATAATGCCGAAGAGAAAGCCGACGATTCGATTGACTCGCTTTGAGGTAAAAAGGGAGTAATGTCCGCAATCGTGCATTAGAGAAAAGCAACGTAATGTAAAGAGTAAGATTAAGCCTAAAATTGGGGGCAATAACCAGGGGAAAACGGGGGCAATTTTAAGGGCTAATCCCCAGAGAAAAACATAGGGAATGATGGTGACGAGAATTTGATAGGTTGCCCGGAGGTTATCGCTTTTCATGTAGGGCTGTAGGACAAAATCGGACTTTTTAATCATTGGTATTTCTTCATAGCTTGTCTGGGATTCTTACTGACTGCTCAAGACGTAAATTTTGAGGAAAAAGTTGTGTGATCTTTCACGTGATTCTCAAGTGACAACTAATGTAAACCTTGGCGCTACATATCTTAACCGATCTTCATGATCATCTGAAAAATCTGGCTAGGACGGCGATCGCCCTGTCGAAAGCCAACTGTTTAAGTCATCATGGGGATAGGAGAAGAGTGGACATTTATTTGCCCATTATTTTGGAGTGCGGTCATGGTAGTCTCCCCAAAAATACGTCCACCTCTCCCGCCGGAAAAGCCTTCTCCTCGCAAGAGTAAGACGTTGTTGTTGCGTTTGTTTCTGTGGATTAAGCGTTTTCTGGGCGATCGCAAATTGCCCTATGTGGCGAACCAGGCTTGTCGGGTTTATTTCGGCAAGGAAAAGTCGAGTCGTCGCAAGTGCCAGAGTATTCTGCAAACTCGTCTGGAACTGGATACGCAACAGCTTACTCATTTTTTTCAGACTGCCATCGGCGATCGCCTGTTGTCTTGGTTGTCGCCCCTGTTTCATTTTCCGGGTCAAGCAAATGCGAAGGCTGGCTTACAGCAGTTATTCCTAGAGATGGCAGGGAGTGCGGAGGGGATTTCGCTGTTGCAGTTGCTGCATCTTGTGCCGGAGCGGACGCAGATTGATGTGGATCGTCTCATGTCTACGGCGGACAGAATTGAAGGTCTGGTACAGCGCACAAATCATCTTATTGACGGGGTACAGGCGATCGCCCAAGGCAGGATTCAACCGGAATTAATGAATAGCTTCACGGATAAGACTGATCTACGGAAACCGGGCAGCTATGGCGTGACAGTCACCACCCTGCCGAAATTGGGGGATACCTTGGTCTATCTACCGGAGCCTCTGTCAGAGAATACCTCTGTAATCGTGCAATCCCATGGTTTGGGAGCAATGCCGGATGATTTAGCTGATTTTTCCCTCCATTTGGCTTCCCATGGTTATTTTGTCGTTGCGCCCCACCATAAGGGCAGTAATAGTGATCGCCTGAAATTGATGTTGCAGGGGGATGTGTCGGAGGTGTTCCCCTTCTCGGAATTTGGCGATCGCCCGACGACCATTTCGACCCTCTTGGATCAACTCGAAAGCATTAATCTGTCTGAGTTTGCTGGAAAATTAAATCTACAAGCCGTCGGTGTGATGGGGCATTCCTTTGGTTCCTATACAGCCCTGGCATTGGGCGGCGCAGAGATTCAGTTTGACCACCTTGAACTTGCCTGTGATGGACAGGAACAGGATCCGAATTTATCGCTGTTGTTGCAATGTCAGGCTTTATCTCTACCGCGCACCCTCTACCATTTGGGGGATCCCCGTGTGCGGTGCATCTGTGTGTTGGATTTTGTCGGCAGTGAAATCTTTGGGGCGCAGGGGCTAGCCACGGTGCAAATCCCAGTGTTGGCGATCGCCGGGAGCCATGACATCACCACCCCCTTCGCCCTGGAACAATTGCGCCTATTCCAATGGTTGCAGACGGAACACCGTTACCTGGCATTGATGGAAGGGAAACCCCATGTGCAGAATTTTAGTAAACTTGCCCAGGCGGTCGGTCTCAAAATTGCCATCTCGCCCCAGCGGGAAACGAACCCCAGCGCCGCCGTCTTTTCCCAAAATATCCAAGCCCTCAGCCTTGCCTTTTTCGCTACCCATCTCCGAGAACAGCAAGAATATCAAACCTATCTCACTGCCAATTACGGGCAATTCCTTGGGCGATCGCCCCATCAAATAGCCCTCCTCGACTCAGAAGATAGCCAAAAATTACAGCTACAGCGGCATTTGGCTAACATGTCATGAACAGTCGCAAATAAAAGGGGTTATGACCGATGACAGCACCTTTCATAACCCCTCCCAGTCCAAAGACTTTACCTTCTCGCTGATTTCTGACTCATAACTTCTGACTCATTACCCCTAACTTCTGAGGGTGACCTTAAATTGTTTCACCAGGGCATCCCGTACCTTCTGATGTACCGGATCAATTTCCTCATCCGTCAAAGTTTTATCACTAGCGCGATACTTCAAGCTAAACGCCAAACTCCGCTGACCCTCCGGCACATGTTCACCGCGATACTCATCGAACAGTTCCACCCCAGCCAATAACTTCTTCGCTGCCTTCTGCATCGCTTGTTCCAGATCCCCCACCGAGATATCTGTCGTCGCAAAGAATGCCAGATCCCGCGCCACCGCCGGATAGCTGGAATAAGCATTAAACACAGGCACAGTCTGGGAAGGACGACTGAGAACATTTTGCAACATCTCCAGCTTTAGCTCGAACACATAAACCGCATCGATTAGATCCTTTGCCCGGCGTACCTTGGGATGTAACTGCCCAAAGATACCCACCTGACGACCCTGTAACCAGAGGGAAGCCGTTCTGCCGGGGTGCAAGGTTTCAATGGAGGATTCAGGGCGATACACAATGTCCAAATTCAGACGGGTAAAGACAGCATCCAAGAGACCTTTTGCTTCAAACCAAGACATCGCCTGACCTTTGCCACCAGTCGTCCAAGTGCCATCAGGGGCAATATTCCCGCCGAGAATTCCCGCTAAATAATCCGCCTCTGCATATTCATCCTGTTCGAGCCAGAACACGCGACCAATTTCAAAGGCATTTAACGCGCCATTGCCCTGGGCTTGGTTGTAGGCGAAGGCATCGATTAAACCGGTGAGTAACTCTTTACGGAGGGCAGAATATTCGACAAAGAGGGGATTGCTGAGTTTAATGTCGGCTAATTCTGGTTTCACGAGGGAATAATGCACCACTTCGGTTAAGCCCACCGAGCGGAAATCCTCCCGTAATTTGCGGTTGACGGTTTCGGCGGCGGAGAGATAGCCTGCGGCGGATTGGCTGGGCAGGGTGTCACAGAAGTTGTCATAGCCGTAGAGTCGGGCAACTTCTTCGATCAGGTCAATTTCCCGTTCGAGGTCGCGGTAACGGTAGGGAGGAACAACGACATCCCAAACCCCTTCCCCGGTGGATTCGAGTTGGCAACCGAGGTCGGCGAGGATGCGCTCAACATCCTTGAGGGGGACATTGAAAATTTCGCCGTCTTTGTGGACATGACCGAGGACTTCATGGATCCGGTGGAGTCGCAGGGGAATTTTGGGGCGGGCGTTGGGATCGGGTCGGCTGTCTTGGCTACCTTGGCTGACCACTGTGCCGCCAGCGAGTGACTGGATCAGGGCGATCGCCCGTTGAGCAGCACGGTCTAATTCCACCTGGTTTACCCCCCGCTCATACCGGGTAGAAGCCTCACTCCGGAGCGCCTGGGCACGGGAAGAACGGCGAATGGTGACGGGATCAAATAGGGCTGCCTCTAGGACGATATCCGTTGTCTCCGCATGGACTTCAGTATTCTCGCCACCCATCGCCCCCGCCAAAGCGACGGGCTGATCATTGGCAGTAATGAGTAAATTCTGTTCGACTAACTTGCGTTCCTGACCATCCAATGTAGTTAAGACTTCGCCAGATTGAGCAAAGCGCACACCCAGGGTTACCGCTTCAGCGCCGCCCACCTGTTGCAATCTGCCATGGTCAAAGGCGTGGAGGGGTTGTCCCCATTCCAGCAGGACATAATTCGTAATATCGACAATGTTATTAATCGGTCTTGTGCCCGCTGCCTGGAGTCGGAACTTGAGCCAGTCGGGGGAAGGGGCAATTTTGACATTGGCGATCGCCGTACCCAGATAGGCAGGACAGGCGGTTTCATCGGCGACCTTAATTTCTAAGGACGCAGCAGGGGCGATCGCCGTCGGAATCGTCGGGAGCTTCACATCAACCCCCGTCAGAGCCGCGACTTCCCGCGCAACCCCCACCATACTCAACGCATCCGCCCGGTTTGCCGTCGCCGTCAAATCCAACACCACATCATCCAGACCTAACAACGGACGCACATCCATCCCCGGCGCTAGATCCGGTTGCTCAAAAATATGAATCCCCTCAGAATCCTTCTCCAGACCCAATTCCGACAGTGAACAGATCATTCCAGCAGAATCCACCCCCCGCAATTTCGTCGGCTTCAGCTTCAGATCCACCGCAGGCAAATAGGTTCCCAAAGTCGCCACAGGCACAAAAATATCCGCCCGCACATTCTTCGCCCCACAAACAATCGTCGAGAGTTCCCCCGTGCCAATATCCACCCGGCATACACTCAGCTTATCCGCATCTGGATGGGGTTCACGGCTGACCACCTTGCCAACCACCACACCATTTGCTAGGATCCGGCGATCCTCGATCTCTTCCACCTCAAACCCCGCAACAGTTAAGGTCTTCGCCAACTCCTCAGGCGATCGCGTAACATCAACAAATTCTTTTAACCAGTTCAGGGAAATCCGCATTGACTTTGGGCATTACAATTAGCTTTCAAAGAAAACATTCTAAACGCTTTCCTGACCTTTAGCCCCGCAAACTTTCCTGCAGCCCATGGCGCAACCAATTTTCCATTGCCAGCCACACCTCAAATCCACAACCTGTATCTTCATCTTAAATTCACATATTAATTACGTATAACAACCCCGACCTGTCCAGAAATTTTGGGCTATGCTGTTAAAGTAAGGTGAACCGCTTGTCCATCAACCCATATAGTCGCATCTAAACTAAATGCGGTCGCTAAGATATGATGAGATCGCTAGCAATTTCTTGATCATTATCCGAGGATACATCAGATATCCCGATATACCCTCCGCATCGCGATATGCCGTTGCCGTCCCAATGTGACATAAGGTTTCTCTGAATGAGCTACTGTATTAACCCCGAGTGCAAAAATCCGAAGAATCCGCTCAAAGCAAAAACATGTCAAGCTTGTGGCAGTAGCCTACTCCTACGCGATCGATACAAGCCCCTTAAAAGTTTAGGACAAGGCGGATTTGGAGCCACATTCTTGGCGGTAGATCTTAGCTTGCCAGGGAAACCCTCCTGCGTGATCAAGCAACTTCGTCCCTCCACCAACGTGCCCCACCTCTTCCAAATGGCACGGGAATTGTTTGAACGGGAAGCCCAAACCCTTGGCCGTATCGGGAATCACCCCCAAGTCCCTCGGCTGCTTGATTATTTTGAAGACAACCATCAATTCTATCTCGTCCAAGAATATGTCAAGGGCAATAACCTCCAACAGGAAGTGAAAAAAAATGGTGTCTTTAGTGAAGCTGGAGCCAGACAATTCCTCAGCGAAATTTTGCCGATGGTGCAATATATTCACAGCCAGCAGGTGATCCACAGGGACATTAAACCCGCCAACCTCATCCGGCGTGAACAGGATAAAAAGCTGGTGCTGATTGATTTCGGGGCAGTTAAAAATAGTGTCAATCCAGAGGAAGCGGCGAATACATCCGAGCAAACGGCTTTAACCTCCTTTGCGGTAGGGACACCGGGCTATGCTCCCCCAGAACAAATGGCAATGCGCCCTGTCTATGCCAGTGATATCTATGCGATCGGCATTACCTGCATTTACCTATTGACCGGAAAATCTCCCAAAGATCTGCCCTACAACGAAAAAACTGGCGAAATGGTTTGGGAAACCTCCGTGGATATCAGCAATAGTTTTGCCGTGGTCATGCGCAAAATGCTGGAAGGTTCGGTCAAATATCGCTATCAATCGGCGGAAGAAGTGCTTAACGCCTTGGATATGGAGCCATATATGGAAAGTTTGGCTCAGGGGCTATCTACTGGAACTGGGGATGGAAAATTTTCTGGGACAACTGGCGGCAGTATGGACTCAAGTGATCCGGGTAGTGATGATGGACCCTCTACTTCTGCCCATTCCCGTCTAGCAATGGCGATTCGTGCGCGGCGCAATAAAGATGCGGGTAGTAGCCAGAAGTCGGGCAGTCGTGCGGGTCAAAGTCCTGCGCGGAAGAGTTCATTGAATCGGATGGCTCCGGAATCTAAGGCGGTTCCCCATCAGTCTGTCACGGGTCGCACGGGCGTTGGGCAGAGTAAAGCGAGCAACGCAGGCACAAGTAAACCAGCGAGTGCGAAAATGACGGCGCAGGAACTTGTGCAGTCCTATAAAAAGGGGCGGCGGGATTTTGGGCAACAAAGCTTACTGAGTATTAATTTGCCCCAAGCTGAGTTGCCGGGATGTATTTTTCATCAGTCTCGGATGATTCGGGCGAATTTTCAGGGGGCAAATTTAACCCATGCGGATTTTGGGAAGGCGAATCTGACGAATGCTAATCTCCGGGATGCTAATTTGGGGCGTGCTTATTTTAGTTATACAAATCTCACTAATGCTGATTTGCGTGGGGCGGATTTAAGTTATGCCTATTTAAATTATGCGATCTTGGATGGGGCGAATTTATGTGGGGCAAATTTAAGTAATGCCAAGGTTACGGATGATCAGTTGAAGAATGCGAAGACGAATTGGGCGACGATTATGCCGAATGGTAAGCGTGGTCTGTTTTAGGAATTTAGGAATTAGTCAGGGCATGGGGCGATCGCCCAGCTTTCATCTCCAGAATATGTTGCGATTTGTTAAGCTAAGGACTGTGTTTCGTTTATATATTGTCGTGTAATGGCTGGCTATGGTTGCAAACATCGTCTCGATCGCCCCTGAAGTTGCCACAGAGAAATTTGACTGGCTAGAGGCTTGGTATCCCGTTCATTTCGTGCAGGATCTCAGCAAAACGGAGCCGACACGCTTTGTCCTGCTCGAACAACCATTGGTGATCTGGTGGCACGCTGAAAGTCAACAATGGCGAGTGTTTGCCGATATTTGTCCCCACCGTCTTGCCCCCTTGTCCGAGGGGCGGATCGTCGATGGTTGTCTGGAATGTCCGTACCATGGTTGGCAATTTTCCCAGTCCGGTTCCTGCGAAAAAATTCCGTTCCAAGAAGCAGGCGGTACAGCGAATGAAAGTCTCCGTGCCCAGGTCAAAACCTATCCCAGTCGAGTGGCGCAGGGCTTATTATTTGTCTATCCTGGTCAACTCGAAAACGCCGATACGCAACCCCTACCGACCATTCCTGCGCTGGATCAATATCCTGGTGAATGGGTTATGGCAGATGTCTTTCGGGATATTCCCTACGATGCAACGACCCTCCTCGAAAATGTCTTGGACACGAGCCATGTCGCCTTTACCCATCATCCCCGCGTTGGTAATCGCCAAAATGCCAAGGAATTTATTCTCGATGTCTCGGACGTTGAGCAAACAGGGTTTACAGGGATTTGGGAGGAAGGTCCCCGCCGAGGGAAATTAGGTTCCCAGAAAACGACTTTTTTTGCGCCGTCTGCGATGTGGCATGACATTGAGGAAAGTCCCTTTGGGCAGGTGATGACCTGTGTTTATGCGGTGCCGACGGAGAAGGGGAAATGTCGGGCGATCGTGCGGTTGCCGTTCCGGTTTAAATCGGCGATTCCACGGCTCGCGTTTAAGTACACCCCCCGTTGGTTTTCCCATGTGAATCAAATGGGCATCCTGGAAGATGATCAGATTTTTCTGCATCTCCAGGAGAGAGAATTGGAGAAATCCCACAGAGAGTTCAATAAAAATTACGCCCAAAGCTGCTATTTACCGACGGGTTCGGATTTGTTTGTGCTTGCCTACCGTAAATGGGTGGAAAGTTTTGGGGAGCCTTTTGGGGAGCAGACTTTTGCGCCTGCGGAGACCAGTCAGCCAAAATTACTGGAGCGTTACCATTCCCACACGGAGAATTGTTCGAGTTGTCGGACGGCTTTGGCGAATATCAAAAAGATTCGTACAGGGTTGGTTATTTTCGGGTTTGTGCTGTGGTTAGGGTTGCCCTTTGCAGGAGTGTTGGGTTTATCGCTGGGTGTGATGGGGGCGATCGCCTTGGGCATTACCCTGTGTGGTTTAACCTGGTGGAAGCTAGGGGAATATATGCGCAAATTCTACGATGGCGAATATCCACCGACTCGTAATTATAAATAGTTATTCGTTTTGCCTGGGAGTCTGTTTAGATCCGGGTCAAAGGCTTATATGATCGTAAGCTGGAGACCCATTTCAATTTATGAGCAATCGCCGTCAATTTCTTGCCTATTCTGGAACAGTTGCCCTGTCATCTGCCCTAGCCCCACTGTTAACCAGTTGCCGCCCGGCGAATGGCGTTACCCCGATCCAAATTCAGGTATTGCAAGGCTCTGTGTCACCGC
>JBIKYI010000406.1:0-3645 GCA_044355355.1 Limnothrix sp.
CTGTCTGAGATGCTAAAATGGGTGTAACTCATAGGGATTTCTTATTGTTTTGCTTAACATCAGAATATCCTTATGAGTCCCTCTTCAGAAAGACCCTAGGTGTTGCACTTCAAATTTGAATTGGCGAAACAATAAAGGTTGATGAGCCTTTTCTGTCATCTTTTTGAGACCCTGTAAAAGAGGTACATTAATTTTTTGCGCAGACCAGGGACAATTAATGATTAAACACCGTTGCTCTGTATAATCTGTTTCTGCTAATTTATATTGAATGGGTTGATGTGTAATTCCTAAACCAGGCAATAAAACAAGTCTTTCTGAATAAAAATTTTCCGCTTTTTTTGGCTGTTCCACCTGTTTGCCACTAAAGAAATAATCGATTTTT
This sequence comes from Limnothrix sp., assembly GCA_044355355.1. Classification (GTDB taxonomy): domain Bacteria; phylum Cyanobacteriota; class Cyanobacteriia; order Cyanobacteriales; family MRBY01; genus MRBY01. The sequence continues at coordinate 383 of JBIKYI010000406.1, forward strand.
GCGCCAAAGGAACTCACCCCATAGCCAACCCCAGAACATTGGATCGATGCAAGCCTTAAATTTGCTAAATGGATACTTTCTGCACCCATACCCACATCGGTAAAATAGAGGCAAGCAAAATTTTGCTCCCGGACAAAATCAAGCGTCTCAAGATTAAATTCATCCTCTTTCATTTCTAGATGAATGACCTCCTGAAATAGACTAGTATCGGGTTTTTCTTCTCTTTTGTTGAAATAAATTAGAGTGAGTTGATATTGCTGACTGAGGCTGGCAATGTGATTAAATAATAGGCGATAGACTGCATGGTGTGGATACCAAAAATCGCTCACAATTGCAATTTTTTTAGATTGATGTGGGAGCTGGACTATAAAGGTTTCAGCCGATTGTTTAGCTAGGTATTCCTGTTGTAGAGATTGATTGATGTGATATTTTAAAATTCTGTCTAGGGCTGGATCGATATAGGTAGAACCACAATACAGATCGGCATGGTTAAAAAATTCGGTTAAATTAGGGTGATCGTAGGCACAGTGAAATTTTAATCTTTCGGCAACATTGGGGTTCACTAAGCTGGATAAAGAGTGACTAAATACATAGCTATACCAGTAACAGGCGAGTTCTGGATTGCTAATAAAAATTTTGTTGTAATCTAACTGAATTGCATTTCTGGGGGAATATAAAGTGAGGATTTGACTGAGTTTTTCCCAGTGGGGCAAGAGTATTTTGAGATAAACATCGGTCGTTTTATAACTGGAAATGGCAGTTAGATTGGCAATCAGTTTGTTGTAGCGAATAAAGGCACGAGCATAGTTTTCTGGTAGCTCAAATTCTGATTGTGTAAAAATATAGAAGAATTGGCTTAAAAATTGATCGATGTAAATCTTTAAGACGGTGGGATATTTGGTGTAGATTTGTTGGTCAAAATAGCTCAAAATACGGAGAAATTCGTCGGCGATCGCCCCATATTTTTGCTCTAGAAAGAGTTGCAAAATGACCTTGGGGTCAAAATCAGGGAAACCAAAGGGCTGGGAAGTAGACATGTAGTGCCAGGTAGTGACAGATTAATCACGGCTGGATGGGTTGAGCCATTCGTTTAAACCTTCGCCCATCAATGATAGTCCCATTACCATGGTTGTCATGGTTAATCCGGGGAAAAGGGCTGTCCACCAAATGCCTGTGGGGAGAGCATCCAGTGCCCAGCGGAGATCCTGACCCCATTCCGGTGTGCCATCGGGTAAGCCTAAGCCGAGGAAACCGAGTCCCCCCAGAATCAAAATGGCATCGGCGGCATTGAGGGTAAAGAGTACGGGGACGCTCTGAATGACGTTGAAAAATAAGTATTTGGATAAAATGCGGCTGGGGGTTGCGCCCATGGCTTGGGCGGCTTCGATAAAGAGTTCTGTTTTGGCGCTGGTGGTACGGTTGCGCACGACGCGAAAATATTGCGGGATGTAGGAGATGCTCAGGGCGATCGCCGCGTTAATGACCCCTTTCCCCACCACAAAAGCCAAGGTGACGGACAATAACAATCCTGGCAAGGTGTAGATGGTATCCATCAAAAACAATAAAGCTCGGTCTACCTTACCGCCAAAGTAACCACTAATCATCCCCAGGGGAACCCCCAAAATCAGGCTGAGGCTAGTGGCTAGTAACACGACTTTTAACGCGGCTTGAGTGCCAAATAATGTCCTGGCAAATACGTCGTAACCCTGGCGACTCGTGCCAAACCAGTGATCCCAACTGGGGGGGTCATGGATCGGAAAACTGAGGGAATCGAGGGGATCTTTAATCCAGCCGAAATTTTCAAAGAATGGCGCACCCAGGGCGATCGCCACAAAGATACTGGTGATCACCACCCCCACGAAGGTCAACCGACGAGATAACTTTGCCTCAGGATTTCCCCCTGCCATACCAGCCCATCCGAACTTGAAATGCAACGTATGTCAGTATAGCGGCTGATGTCACGCTCTCTGCTTATTTGACGTGAAACTAGGGGAATGGGAGACAGGGGGACGCGGAGACAATGTTTAACAAAAGGGATGTTATCTACCGAAAGAAGCTCATTGAGGACTTTAGGCTAAAAAATCGCCCTATCTCCCCATCTCCCCATCTCCCCATCTCCCCAGACCATCCACTACCAAATATCCAAGCCGAGCAGTAAACTATCCCGATCAGACAAATCTCCTAATAATTTGCGTAATGGGGGGGGTAATTTTTTAATCAAAGTCGGTGTCACCACAATGCGATCGGATTCTGCCAATTCAGGATGCTCATAGATATCAATCACCCGAATTTCATGGCGACCTGCTAAATATTCTTGACAGACTTCGTGGAGTTCATTAATCGCCCAGCGGGAGTTGGTGCTTTTCCCGGCAACATAGAGATAGAGTACGTAAAATTCTTCGGGGTTGTGGTGATAGAGATTCGGTGGACTGTTGTCGCCCTCTCGATCACGATTCGTAAAGGCATCTGAAGGCATAGATTTTTGCAAGAATTATGCAGTGAGTAGGGGAGCAACTAGTTGACGCTGCAGAATCTGTTTAAGGGCGATCGCCGTCCATTCTATATCCTCCCTTTGGGTTTGCGCACCCAAGGTCAGACGAATACCGGATAACGCTTCTGGATCATCGTAACCCATTGCTTTAAGGATTGGGCTGGGACTGAGGGTTCCACTATGGCAAGCAGATCCAGCACTGATGGCGATCCCTGCGAGATTCAGTTGGCGCACGAGGGCTTTACCAGTTAAACCTTGGAGGGGGGCATCACCGCGCAGGACAAAGCTCACATGGTGGGGTAAACGGTGTTGGCGATCGCCTGTGGGTTGGAGATAGTCACAGTCGGCAAATTGCGCAAAACAGAAGTCCCGCAACAGTTGCAGCCGTTGGTTTTCCTGCTCCAGGTGGGTTGCCGCGAGTTCTGCCGCCAGACCGAAAGCCACAATGCCGGGTAAACCTTGAGTACCGGAACGCAGGTTATTTTCCTGCCCACCACCGAGGATTAACGGCGCAAGTTCAACGCCTTCCCGCACATAAAGAGCGCCGGTCCCTTGTAAACCATAGATTTTATGGCTCGATAGGGAGAGTAAATCGATGGGCAATTGTTCAACATTGATCGCCATCCTGCCAGCCACCTGCACCGCATCGGTATGGAACAGAATGCCATGGCTCCGGGCGATCGCCCCTAGTTCGGCGATGGGTTGAATGGTTCCCACTTCGCTCTGTCCATAGATGATGGAAATGAGCACCGTATTGGGTTGGATTGCCTGG
>JBIKYI010000405.1:0-3645 GCA_044355355.1 Limnothrix sp.
CAAAGATATTGCGTCGGGATCTCACTAATTTGATGGGCATTTAGCATTTTACGTAATTCAGCAAAAAAGTCATTTCTTCGTTGTTCGGGTAGGGCAATATAGGGCGATAACGTCGTCAATAAGCTTAGATATTCTTCTGACTGATAAGATTGCTTATTGACTATTTGTTGCTGTTGTAAATCTGTAAAATACCCAGATTCAATCAGGCTTTGACTAACATTAAGAATATTATTTTCTTGGGTTTTGAGATTTTCATAATCGGCGAAGGTGGGGAGATATTCTAGATAAATGGGCTGCAAATATTGATGGATTTCAGGATCGGGTTGGGGGGCTGTACACCAAATTAAAATGATTTTTCCTTTGGGTTTGAGTTGGGCAGCGACCTTACTACATCTTGTTTCTGGGTTGAGCCAATGGAAAGATGTACTGGCGATCGCCGCATCGAATAGTCCCGGTTCCCCAGACCATTCCTCAAAGGTACTATTAATAATTTCCACCTTGGGATAGTCAGCAAATCTTGCTTTGGCAAATTCACAGGCGGTTGTATTGGGTTCTACACAAGTTATTTGATAACCTTTTTCGAGAAAATGCTGGGTGGCATTACCGGGACCACTGCCAATTTCCAGCAATTTAGTCTCAGCAATTGGTGGTAATTGTGCGCAGGAAAAATCAATAATACTCTGGACATAGGGCGCACGGTATTGGGCATAGGCGATCGTGCTATCGGCATACCAATCTTTACGACTAGCGAGGGGTTGTTCGTAAATTTTTTGAAAAAAACGATCAAAATCTTTCATGGTTTTATAGTTAGCGATACGTCACTTTTACGGTACGACAGACATAAATTCAGGCGGCACAGATTCCGTTAACCATACGCCATTTTGACTGAGGAAGAATTCATAACCAGCAGTATGCATGGTGCGGGCAGCGACTCCTAAAATGACGACTTTGCCGTGGCGCTGACCGACGGCTTGGGCGATGTCTCGATTGGGGGAGAGGTGGACATGGTGGCGCTGCATTTTTTTCAGTCCCTCGGTCATAATTTGGTCAAGAAATCGGGTGGCTGTGCCGTGGAAAAGGATTTGGGGCGGCAATTGTGGCTCCAAGGCGAGGTCAATGGCGACGGAATGCCCTTGGTTAGCACGGATTTTTTTGCCATCGGCACTAAAGGCAAAGCGCTGTTTCTCGCTGCTGAAAACCACCTGCTGCAACTGTTCTAGGGAAATTTCTCGCCCAGAATGGTGAATCGCCGTCACTAGCGCCTCGACTTCCACCCAGCCCTGCTCATCGAGGGTTATGCCCACGGCTCCGGGGTGATGTCGGAGTACATAACTGAGGAATTTACTTAAATTACTGATCTCAATTGGGTCGGTTGCCATGGCGATCGCCTCACACTCTTTCTATTATTGCTATTATGCCCTGCTCAAGAATGAGGAAATTCTGGCAGGAGGCGAAGACTGTGCGAAGATCAGAAGTGATTGATTTTGATTGAACTTACTTAAGCGTTAATGACTAAGCCCTTGTTACTGCTAATCGACGGACATTCCCTGGCGTTTCGCTGTTACTATGCCTTTTCTAAGTCTAGACAGGGGGCTTTGCGCACTTCTAGTGGTATCCCGACGAGCATTTGTTTTGGTTTTTTAAATGCGTTGGAACGGGTGCTAGAAAATCAAAAACCGGATGCTTTGGCGATCGCCTTTGACTTACCGAAACCGACCTTTCGCCACGAAGCTGATGAAAATTATAAAGCCAATCGTAGCGAAACTCCTGATGATTTTATTCCCGATTTTGTGAATCTCCGGGAATTATTAGATCGCCTCAATGTGACCCAAATAACGGCGGAAGGTTACGAAGCGGATGACGTGCTGGCAACCCTTGCCCACCAAGCGAATCAGGCAGGGCAACAGGTGAAAATTCTCACGGGCGATCGCGATCTTTTCCAGTTAGTTAATCCCGAAAAAGGAACCAGTATTCTTTACCTGGATAGCAGCGGTGTGAAGAATGGCAACTACGAAGAATTCACTCCTGAAGCAGTGGAAGAAAAACTAGGGGTTTTGCCAAAACAAGTTATTGATTTAAAAGCTCTAGCAGGGGACACTTCTGATAACTATAAAGGGGTGCAGGGTATTGGCGATAAAACAGCCGTTAAACTCATCAAAGAATTCGGAACCCTTGATAATATCTATGCCAATTTAGAGAAAATTAAAGGGGCAACGAGAAAAAAATTAGAAGCGGATCAAGAAAATGCCTACCATTGCCAAAACCTTGCCAGAATTTCCCTAGATGCGCCCATTGATATCCCTCTAGAAAGCCTCAATCTCAAGGGGTTTGATCTAGATCCTGCTGTTGAAATTCTCACAAAACTGGAGCTAAAAAAATTCATCCAAGGCATCGGTAAACTACAACAAATCTTTGGCTCAGAAACGATTGAAATTCCCACAATTAAAACACTAGTTAAAACCCCAGAAATTACTCCGGTTAATGCAGATATTAATTTAGATAATAGTCAAATCAATGCAGCAGGGAATGAGCAATTATCTTTGTTTGCTGCTGTGGCTACAACATCAGAGACTAATCCAGATCAAAATCAGGTAACGACTAAAACAGAAACTCAGGCGATCGCCCCCACTTCAGACCGATTAAGCGATTTTCTCCAGCCACAAATTATCGACAATGCTGAAAAACTTGAACAATTAGTTAAGCTACTCAAAACCAAACAAGATCCCAATGATCCCGTGGCATGGGACACAGAAACCACCGGACTCGATCCCCGTGAAGTGGACTTGGTGGGCATCGGTTGCGGTTGGGGTTTAGAACCTAATGAAGTTGCCTATATTCCCATCTCCCATACCATCGGTGAACAATTGCCCAGGGATGTCATTTATCAAGCCTTAAAACCTATTTTAGAAGACGAAAAATATCCTAAAGTTTTCCAAAATGCCAAGTTTGATCGCGGTATTTTATTGCATCAAGGCATCATCCTCAAGGGCGTTGTTTTTGATACCATGTTGGCGAGTTACCTATTAAATCCAGACTTCAAGCATAATTTAACGGATTTAAGTTTGCGTTATCTCGGCAATGTCGTTGCCAAAAGCTATAAAGATTTAGGCTTAACTAAAAAACAAACCATTGCTGATTTAGATATTATTTTAGCTGCTGATTATTGTGGTTTAGATGTCTATACAACCTATGGCATTTATCAAAAGCTTAAGGAAGAATTACAACACTTCCCCGATCTCAAACAATTACTTAATGAAGTAGAACTCCCCCTCGAAGCAATCCTCAGTCAGATGGAGGATACAGGCATTCGCATTGATGTGGAGTACCTTAATATCCTCTCAGAGGAATTAGGTCGTGATCTCGATGAAATTGAAAATCGAGTGTATGAAATTGCTGGGGAAAGATTTAATATGAATTCCCCCCAACAGTTAGGGATTATTTTATTTGAAAAGCTCGGTCTGAGTACTAAGAAAATCAAAAAAACAAAAACAGGTAAATATTCCACAAACCATGCTGTTCTAGAAAAATTACAAGCGGAATGTGACAATAAAATTATTGACTATATCCTAGATCATCGCACCCTTTCTAAGTTGAAATCGACCTATGTAGATGCTCTGCCGACCCTTGTCAGTCCTAAAACAGGAA
>JBIKYI010000407.1:0-3641 GCA_044355355.1 Limnothrix sp.
GGGATTTCTTATTGTTTTACTTAACATCAGAATATCCTTATAAGTCCCTCTTCAGAAAGACCCTAGGTGTTGCACTTCAAATTTGAATTGGCGATATCTTTTAAGCTGATCGCCTTGTGCTATGACTTTGAATCCCTGTATTGCCCTGACTATTGCTGGCTCCGATAGTGGTGGTGGTGCGGGGATTCAGGCTGATCTGCGGACTTTTGCGTTCCATCAAGTCCATGGGGCAAGTGCGATTACCTGTGTCACGGCTCAGAATACTTTGGGGGTGACGGATGTGGTGGCGTTAAGTCCTGTCCAGGTGGTGGCACAGGTTACGGCGGTACTGACGGATCTGGGTGCTCAGGCGGTGAAGACGGGGATGTTGCTCAATCAGCCGATTATGGAGGCGGTGGTGGCGATCGCCAAGGCTGGGGATTTACCGAATTTGGTGGTGGATCCGGTGATGGTGTCCCGTACTGGGGTGACATTAATTGATGATTCGGCGATCGCCTATTTACAGAAAGAATTAGTCCCCCAAGCAAAAGTCCTCACGCCGAATCGCTATGAGGCAGAGATTTTAAGTGGTATCGCCATTAATACCCTGGCGGAGATGAAGGCAGCAGCGCAGCAAATTTTTACCTTGGGTTGTCAGGCGGTGTTGGTTAAGGGGGGCGGTATGGCGGTAGCTCTGCGGGGGGTCGATGTCTGGTTTGATGGCGATCGCCTGGAGGTGCTGCAAACGGAAACCGTGGACACCAAACATACCCATGGCACAGGCTGTACTCTCTCTGCGGCGATCGCAGCGAATCTCGCCCTCGGCAAAACACCCTTCGAGGCAGTTCAAGAGGCAAAACAATATGTGACGGAAGCCCTACGCTATAGTCTGGCGATCGGTCAGGGGACAGGACCCGTGGGGCATTTCTATCCCCTCATTACTCACCAGAGCGTAACAAATCCCTTCATCCCGAACTCAGATTAGTTAGAGATTGAGTTTAGAACTCGCTATTGTCCATCACCAGGCGCATCAGTTTCTGCATCGCTTGGGGAAGGCATTTTGGGTGCTGTTTGTTGTTGTTCCATCCCATCGGCAGCCTTGCCAAACACTTCATTAGTTAAGAAAAGGCGGAAACAAGGTTCATCATCGACCACCTGACGCAAGGCTGATTGCAACATACCGAACAGGTAGGGATCGGCGAGCATTTCGTCTGGGGGTAGCGAAAATTTCGTTGCCATGTCTAGCATCAATAGCCCAGCTCCTTCACCATAGGTATTAATTAGTTTGACTGCCATACCCTGGAAGGCGGACTCATTGGGAAATGAACCCGTTTCGACATAGCGGCTACATAGTTCTGAACCGACAAATGCGCCTAATTCCTCGGCGGTGGGCACGGGGGGGATGGGCAAAAACAGGCAGGGGGGCGATCGCCAGAATACCGAGACTGCTTAAACTCAGGAGAAGTTTTTTCATGGTTGCAATTGAGGAGATTTTATTCGGAAACAGTTGACTTTGTTTTACTCTAACTTCATTCCCAATTTATCGTGTCAGGTTATTACATCAGGGGAATTTCCGTTTGTAGGCGATACAGCAGAGTCCGGCGATCGCATTGCTGGAGAATTTGCTGAATGGTGGTACTTGCCCCTAGGTCACCCCAACTGCATCCCCGCTGGAGATAGGTCTGGGTGACTTTGCCGATGATATAACAGCCATAGGCAGCAATACCCCCTTGGGCGATCGCCGCTGAACCATAGACCCCGATCGCGCTAGGATTTTCGACCATTGCCCCTAGACCGATGGCACTTTTACCAATGCCCAGAAACATACCGCTACTGAGTTCTGCCACGAATAAAATACCTGCACTAATCAAAATATTGCGCCACAATTTAGCCGCTTCATGGCTCGTCATGGGTAAACCATAGAGGCGGGCAAGGGCACGGATCAGGGCGAGATCGGTGAGGGTTCCGGCAAAAATATCGATGATGCCCAAGGGGTTAAGGGCGATCGCCAGGGCTTTGTATTTGGCGTAATTCCAGATTAATTCCTCCGCCGCCTGTTGACGGTGATCGATGGTTTTAGCAGCAATTTTATGTTGCAAATTTCGTGCTTGGATCAGGGCATGGATTGCCACCAGGGATTTCCCTTCCTGACCGAGGATCGTGAAAATTTTCTCGCGGAGGGGGTCAATCTGGGCGGGAGGGGTTTCCATGCTTTCCTCGATTCTGCCGTCGGGATATTCAATGCGCAGGGCGATCGCCTGGGGGGCAGCGGCGACCATCACAATTTCATCGGGGGTGAGGGGAATGGTTGTCCCGGTGGTTTCCTGCCCAAGCTGTTGGAGTTGCTGGAATATACTTTGGCGATCGCAATCCGGATACAGATCAATTTTGTTGAAAACCACCAATAACGGCTTATGTTGTTGCCGCAATTCATAGAGGGATTGATACTCCGTGCGGGTAATATCCCCGGCAATAATGAACAAAATCAAATCCGATTGGGAGGCGACATCCTGCGCCATTTTTGTGCGTAGATCCCCTTCAATTTCATCGAGACCGGGGGTATCAATCAGATCAATTTTTAGCTTGCCTGCTAAGCCATCCGTCGGCAAATCCCAGCGAATAGTGCGGGGATATTGGGTGACTCCATGCAAAGGTCCCGTTTCTAGCACCGCTTCACCGATCAAGGCATTAATCACTGCCGATTTACCACGACTTACCAAGCCAAAGGTGGCAATCCGCATCACCTGCTGATCCAGTTTGGCGATCGCCGCCTGTAGCTGCTGTAATTCTGGACGCACAGCCGCCTTCAGATCCGGGTCTGGAGGATAATGCCAATGGCGACGGGTATTCCCATACCAAGCCAACGCCTGTTGGAGACTGGCACGGGCAAGACTTAAATGGCTTTCTTGTTGCTGACTGTCCATCTAGGGAATTTTTGACAATAGTATCCCTTTATTTTGCCTTCCCTGCTGCAACATCTGAAATGCCTCGGAGAATTGTTGCCTATCCTGCCAGGCACAATAATCAAAATTAATCGCTATTAATCGCAACTAATCGAAATACATCCGATGTTGGCGATCGCCCATGGGAGTCCGCTTCCCCAAATAACCTTAGGAAACTATTTCCAAGGATAAAACTAGCGGTAATTTCACCGCCGCAACACCCTCCACCTCCGGCAAATTCGCGGTAATTTTTGTCACCTGGAATTCCCCTAGCACCTCTGTCTTAACATCATCCTCTTCTAAACAACAACGGGAAAATTGACAGGCTCGCCAGTTCCCATTGACCTCTACATCTAACTCAGTACAATGCCCACCCCGCGTCCCCAGGAAGTGGTAATAATGACAGAAATGACAGGTTTCAGCGTGCTTCTTGGTCATGGCACGAGATATTTGAGCAACATTTCAAATCTCCTCCGTTATCATTGTGTCGGATCGTTTAGATTTTCGTAAATACGCTTTTTGTCGCAAACCTAGTAGCAATAACCAAGCCTATTTCCCTCTATTCAAATCTTTTTTAAAGATACCGCAATACTTTTTATTTATCGCCAATTCAAATTTGAAGTGCAACACCTAGGGTCTTTCTGAAGAGGGACTTATAAGGATATTCTGATGTTAAGCAAAACAATAAGAAATCCCTATGAGTTACACCCATTTTAGCAT